>DAOOIV010000108.1 GCA_035384605.1 Phycisphaerae bacterium | reverse complement strand
TGTCCGTTGATGCCCGTCCCGCCGACCGGCAGTTGACCAGGTGCTGACACAAAGTAGGAGGAGGTCTGCACTTGGATCTCGGCCCTCCGGCCGCTGTACACGGTCAATCGCGGAGCGTCCACTATTGAACTCCGCGAATCCAATTGGGTTGCTTTCAGGAGGAAGTCAACCTGAATGTTGTCCAGGAAGCTGCCAAACAGAGAAAACGCAGGATAGGCCTGCGGCCCGTAGCCGCCGGGGATGCCCGTCGGCCTCGGCGAGGCCAGCCCCATGGTACTGTTCAACAACGGAACGGCGGTTGTATGCCTGTCCCACCAGTTCTCAGGGCTTCCTTGAGGAACCAAACCGGCAGCTCCAAACGGTTGAACGAAACCGCCCTGTTGCGTCAGGGGCACACCCGCACTGACGGATGCCGGAAGGAACCCATACTGCGTCATCTGCCTGGTCTGCAGAAGGCCCATACCGGTAATCGGATTGACCGCCTGTTGGTAACCACCGGTGCCGCCGGTCGAGGGAACGATAGCTTGGTCAAGGCCCGCGTTGCCCTGGTTCAAAATGACGTCCAGGTCGACGCCGATCTCTTCGAGGAAGTTGTTGGTCAGGGTAATGAACCGGGCCTCCACCGCCACCTGAAGATCCCTGGCCTCGCGTAACTGCCTGAACAACTCGCGAAGTTGCCGGTGGGCACGGCGGGTATGCCGGACAATCAGGCGATCATTCCACACGTCGAGCGAACCGATGTTGCCCCCGCCTTCCTCCTCCCACGTACCCGGCTCAACGAGCTTCTGAATCAACTCTTTGAGGTTGTCTATTTGTTCCTCGCGATCATCCTCTTCCTCGTCCTCGCCGCCCGTACCCCCCGTGCCATAGCCGCCGCCGCCGCCATAGCCGCCCATGCCATAGCCGCCCATGCCACCCATGCCGTCACCGCCCATGCCGCCCATGCCATAGCCGCCCATGCCGCCCATGCCATAGCCGCCCATGCCGCCCATCATGCCGCCCATCATGCCCATGCCCATCATGCCCATACCGCCCATCATGCCCATGCCGCCCATGCCTCCCTGACCGATGGAGAGGCTGCGGATGCGCAGAAGCAAATCGCGGATGTCGTAAACACGGACCTCGGTCTTGCGGTTCAGTTCCTCCACGGTGGACACCAGAATAATGCCTTCGAGAACATCAAAGCCCAGTTCAATGTTCCCGACCACTCCGCCCGCCACATCCAGAACCATTTCCAGAGCGGTTTCGAGCTTCACGCCCCCGACATTCAAATCACCTACCTCGGCCCCGTCGGGATCGATACCCACCATCGAGAGCGTGCTCCAGTTAACATTGATGGGGATCCTTCCAACCTCCTTAAGCCGGTCGATCGCCTGCCTGAAGGTCGTACCCTGGGCAAACTGCACGTCGGGCGGCAACGGAGTGCTGAGGGCCTTGGCCGCAATCCGATCGGCTTCAGTCTCACCACCCACGCCATCCACGCCGTATGGATCGCGGCTGCTGATCAATCGCCATTGCTCTTCATCGGGAAAGGCAATGATCTTGTCGTTCTTGCCGGTCACAACCGGAGTCTTGGCCCGGTCGGCCTCCAGCAGAGCATCCTGCATCTGGTTAAGGAAGTGCTCGCGATTCCGCCTCTGGTCGTCGATCAGTCCGGCGTCTTCCATCGCTTCCAGTTGCCACTTGGCCCGCTCGTAGGTCGGATCAATAGCAATGGCTTCTCTGAGCAACTCCGCCGCCTTCTCATATTCTTTCTGTCGCTTGAGTTGCTCGGCCTGGTTGAAGAGCTCTCCGATACGCTCCATCTTCTCCTGCTCGACTCGCCACTGTCGCCGGCGATCGGTTTCGAGCGTGGCCTTCCGGTCCGCGATAGCCTTGGCCTCCAGGGCGTCCTTTTCCTCGACCTCAATGCGCCGGGCAAGCCCGTCCAACTCGCGTTTGAGGGCCTCGTAGTCTGATGGCGGGCTGGCATCCTGCCTGCCGGCATCGAGCAACTGCCCGGTGTCCGCGACGCGACGACGAGCCTCATCGTACCGTCGCTCATTGATCAAACCGCGAACCTCCCGGACGCCCTCCTGATAGAGACTTACCGTTCGCTTCCACCGAAGCAACTTGCGATTGGCCGTCTCCTCGATCAAACTGGACTTGCCTTCAACACTGCGGTGCTGCTTGACCAGTTGCAGGCCGTGGATCGCGGCGGGATGGTTCGGAACAAGCTTGAGGGCCTCTTGGAAATGTTGTTCCGCCAGGTCGTATTGGCCCTTGGCGGTCGCGTCCTCGCCGGCCTTGATTTTCACCGCAGCCTCAATACGGGCCCGTTCCTCGCGGGCCTTTCCGTAGGCATCGGCAGGCCTGGACGCCGCAGGACCCGTCGGACGAGTGCTTGGCGGCTGGGCAGCCTCGATCTTCCCGGCCAGGTCCCGCTGCTTTTTGATCAGTTCCAGGCCTTCGGCGGCCTTGCGCTTCTGGGCCTCGGTCGCATACTTGTTCTCAGTGACCGCCTGGAAGAGCTTCTCGGCGGTGTTTAAGTCGTTCCCGGCCTGCGCTGCAACCGCGTCCTCCAGGTTCTGTGTGGCCTTGACCGATTGGTTGACGGCGGTCGTGATCACTTCGGCGAGTTCGTCTCGTTGATCCCGACGATCCGCGGGGAGCTGCTCGCGATCGATTTCCAACAGCACCTCTTGAGCCTGTTGATACTTGCCTTCACGGAACAACTCGACGGCTTTGTCGAGCAGTTCACTGGGAGTGGCAGCCAGAACGGGCAAGGTCGCACAAAGACCTAGCGCCAACATCGCCATCCGCCGCATCGTGTTGGTTGCCGTTTTCACGTTTGGGTCTCCTATGCATCCCACTCGGGAGGGCACACATCACAGGTAGGTGTCAGCGACCACCTGAAGTATGGTGGTCAACGCAGGCTGCGGCAAAACCAACGCCGCATCACTTGTTGTTTCTCAGCCTTCGTCCCGCCCCGCACGGGTCTCACGCGCTGCTCGCGGCCGCGGATCAAACACAGGCCTTGTCCGGAACCGGCGCGTCTCCACTCTTCCGCCGACCGTCTGGCGGACGCACCTCGCGCGCCGCTCAGGCCGCTCAGCTTACCGCAGTCGCCTCAAGTTCGCCAGCCCTCAAACCGCAGGTCAAAAAGTCAACGAAATATAACTGAACGAAGTATCTGACCTGCGGTAAGATTCGCCGGATAAAGAGCTTAGGTCAATACTACCGCCTCCCGCGCGTCCGATCACCTCTGTCTTCTCTCTCGCGCCGGGACTCTGATCGGCGCGGCTCCTCATCCGAAAACCGCTCTCGTGGAGGTCGAACGGGAGGCTGACGCACGCGGGGCGCGATTGCCCCACCCTGGGGTTTGAAGGTCTCGCGGCGTCTGCGATCCTCGGCCATAGCGCGGAGGACCTCGGCCCTGCGGTCTGCGGATTCCGCCACGAAGTGCTCCTCGATTTGCCCTTCTGCCTTCACTAGTACCGCCGCGCCCGTCTCCTGGATGTCGTACTTGAATGCTTCCGATTTCGGGTTGCCGCTACGGCGAGCATACGGCCGCGAAGGATCGGCCGAGACCAGGATGGCGCCGTAGTCGATCTTATCTCTGGGGTTCCTGGCGGCCACGACGGGATCCCCCGGGAGCAACTCCGCTTTCGCTTTCACCCAATCGCCGCCTTTCCACTCCCACAGTTCGATGCTGATACGTTCGCCGTCCCGGGGGACCTCGGCGAGGAAGAAATGCTTGGCTGCCGGGACGGTAACCGCGTCAGACCACTCGGACCAATCTCCCTGGAGCAAGAGCTTGCCGGCATCAGCGGGATTCTCCAAACGGCTGCTCATGCCGACATATTGGTTGAACACCATGAGGCAGACCCGATACTGATATGCTTTCCCCGGTTGAACGCTGATGTCGGTGAACCACAAAGGATCGTTATCCGGACCAAGCACCTCCCTCTCCTGAGCCTGCCCAGCGCGGGCAGCCAGTCTCTCCGCTTCTTCGAAATCCCTCAGATGACGTTTCCGCAGTTCTTCTGCCGGTTTCTTCTGCGCGGGCGTTAAGTCGGTACTGGCGATAATGTCGTCGAGGATCCTTTGAGCATCGAGCCATCTCTTCTGATTGATGGCATCCTGAGCCTCCTTGAGCGCCTTTTGCAGCCTCACCGCCGGCGATGCCTGTGCGCCGCCGTCCGTCGCCGCGCCCGGGCCCGTCTTGCTTCCGGGGCGTCCCTCTTCTTCAAAGAACTGAACCCCGAATTCGGGCGCGGTCATGTCCACCTGGGTGCCATCAGCAGCAGTGAGACTTCGTGGAATCTGCCACTGGATGGTGTCATCGCTGTCCGGAGTCGGGTCCGCCAGATAAGACTGGAATTCCGGCCGGAGAATGTCGGCCTGCGTTTCCTTGCTATAGAGCATTTGACGGAGGTCTGCGGCGTACCGTTGTTCATCCTCGGGCAGAATCACGCCATCAGCCTCTGCGAGAGTGTTGAGCACGGCGCGGGCCAGGATGCGCCGGTTCATGTAAGGTTGAACCACGACGGGATCACTCCATTGACCGTTAGGCAACTGCTCGCGGCGCTCCACACGGACCTCGGCAACGATGACCTCCTGGCGATCCGAAAGATAGTTCGCCTTGGCAAACCTGTCTCGCTGGGCCTTGCGGTCGAAAACCGCCGCCCCAACCACCCAATGCAGGTCGGTCGTGACCATCAGGTCATCCGTAGCGGTGTTCACAGAAACGCCGGGCTGGTCGGTCCGGGGCGTTTGGAGCCTGGCGAACGCCTTGCCGGTCGAGAGGATCGGCCGGGTGGGTGGAAGGATCTGCACCAGGCGCACTTTGGCGCCGACCGGCGCCGAAATGAACTCGCCGGCCACTTCGGGCAGCGCCGGGCTGAGGGGCACTGCGGCTACGGGCAATTCGTTGGGCGGGGCCTTGGCCGTTTGATCCAACATCTCGTGGAGTCGCTTGGATTTCTCGGCGAGCTCCATGGGAACCTCGGAAGCCCCCTCAAGCTGCCTTCTGGCCGCCTCGGCCTGATCGGCCACCTTGCCATAGAACTCCGCCGGCTTGACTGAATCACCGGCGATTCGAACGGCGTGAGGGCTCATCAGCAGACTGGTTACCGAGACGAACAGAAGCACCGCCCCGGCCACTCCCGCGGCAATCTTCTCGACGTGCCGTTCGACGTAAGTAACATTCTGTTTTGCCATTCGTCGGACCTCCTGAACCGGCCCGGTATGTCACACGCGCGCGGTGTGTCGCGCGCCCGAGATCAATTGCGCCGACTGCGGGGACGCTCGCTTTCAAAGTCTTCGCGGTATTCGCCTCGACCTCCGCGAGGAGTTCCACGATGACCCGGGAAAGCGGCCGGCGGTCTTATTCCTGTCCCGCCGAGCCCTGCTCCGGCCTTGCCGAGTCCTCCGGCACGACCCTCGGCAATCGCATTCTTGACCGCCGTCGGCATGAACTTGTCATACGAGCTTCGCATGAAGCTCCCCTCATAAACAACCGTCATCTGCAGGACGGGGGCCGTTCCATAGATGTAGTACTCTTCCGGTGCGGGCACCACCTCGCGGAGATCGACGTTGAGAGGCGTGTAGAAACCCGCCTTGGAAATCGCATCCAGCACATCAAGCAGACGTCGTGCGTCAACCACCATGTCCAAGTGAAATCGCACGACATCGACGGTCTCGCTCGAAACGCGCTTCGTAAATACGGCAGTGGGTCCCGCCGTGAGCAACTCCGCGCCGGTTCCGCCTCCGCCACCCCCCATCGGTCCTCCGCGAAGAGCTGAGCCGCCACCCTCAGCATCGCCGGCTGCTCCTCGGGGGACGTAATTGCCCATTGTGAACTTGATCAGGCGTTTGACCGGAAGATAAGCGACCCACCTTGCTTCCTCCGGTAACTCCTTGGCAGAAGCCTCGTTGAGTCCGCCGAGGGCCCGGAAGATGTCCTCCTGTATCCACAGGGCAACCTGGGCATACCACAGATCTTCGATCGGCGGCGTACCGCCGACCGTCTTGACCTCCGCGGTCCGATCATCAAGGCTCTGCTCGCTTGCGTAGCAATACACCTGCTTCGCCCTGTCAACCGCATAGGCCATCCGCAGTCTGCGGCTCGCATCCTGATCCGCGCTCGTCCCAGTCTGGCCGAGGGCACCCGCTCTGGGAGCTGTCGGCGCGGTCAGCACCTCGCTCGGCCGGCCCCCCCCTGCGACGCCCAATTCCTTTTCAATCTTGTCCTGCTTCGCCTTGATCTCCTGCTCGTATTCCGTGAACTCCTCCGCCGTGGGCTGGTCCTTGGCCTTCAACAGTTGAAGCAGGGATTTCGGCTGGTATTTGTCCTGGAAGCGGAAAATCGCGGCCTGTCGCTGGGAGTCCGTGATATTGTCAGCAAAAACCTGGTCATCCAGCGGCGTGTACTGCTTGGCTTCCTGGTACTTGCGGAAGTAGTCCGCGAGCCGAGCCGCGTCCTCCTGCTGTTGTTTCCGAGCCGCGTCAATCACCTTTGGATTCACGCGTTTGATACCCTGTAGCTTGGTCAGCTCCCGAGCGTCGGTTTCGAGATCCGCCCCCACCGAGCTCATCACGTAACCGAGTACCAGCCCGGTCAACGACAACAGGCTGACTGAGGCCACGATCACGATCACCAGATGAGATTTGATCCACTGCATGATCCAGTCTCCACTGTCTCTGCCGAGGCACCGACCGGCTCACCTTGTCCGATCGCGCTGGTCGGACCGGCAAAGCCCATTAGGGTCCCCAAAACCGCCGGCTACATCCCCGCCTCGGGCTCCGGCTGACCGCCGGTGCCATCCGGCACGGGCGACGCCGGCGGCTGGTCGGGTTTCTTTCCGAGAACCACTGCCATGGTACCGGCGTATTCCCAGTCCTCCCTCATCGATTCGCCCGTGACCGGATCGAGGAGCGCTTCAACGGTCGGTTGGCCCCCGGCCGTAGGTGCTCTGCTGACGCCTGAGCCCATGCCGCCGACCGAACCCAGAATACCGCCATCTTTGAGCTGAGCGCGCTGGGGCACGCGCACCTTCGCAACGTAGGCAACCTCCGGGACAACCCCTTCTCTCAACTTCACGAGAAACTCATCGTTGATGTACCCGAACTGCTGCTGGTTGGGGGATCGAATGACGAAATTGATGAGGAACCCCTCGAGGTTTGCCTGTACCGGCTCGGCCGCCGCATCGGTCGCGCTTGGGTCCGGCATGTAACCGGATGTAGGCGGCCTCATCCCCGATTTATCCTCCCCGAGGGCCTTGAACTCCGTCAGCACATCGGGCGAGTATTGCGAAGTAAGACTGAGAATGTAAATCTCCCTCCTCTTCGATCGCTCGTACTTCGGATCGCTCTGTACCAGCTTCTTGACCGCCTCGGGACCCTGTTCCAGCGCCTGCTTCATCACCGGATCCGGCTGGGGCAAAGCGCTGTGAATCATGTAGAGAATATTCGGCCAGACCGCCTCATTGACTTCGAGTTTGACCATGTCCTCCGCCTGCGTGGCCCTCGCATCATTCTTGCCGGCAATCGCGGTGAGGACCTCGTTGAAGTGATCGGCGACCGCTGCGATCTCTCTGGCCCTGCCCATGGGCGATTGAGCCGTGAAACTGCCTTTCAAAACGGCTTCGGCGGCCGGGTCGGGCAGCGGGTTCTCGCGATCCTTGTCATTCGGGTCGTACTGCACTTGAAAGCTGGGCGCCGGCTCGCTGCCGCGTCCGGCCGAAACCGCGCCGGCATCGGCGAGATTCCGGCCCCAGACGATGGCCGCCGACAACGCCAACGCCGCCGCCGCGCCGTAGAACCAAGGCGTCTTGCGCCGCCAGACGACCTGCTTGGCGATTTCCGTGGGCAACAGATTACTGGTGATCTGAGAAAGACCCAGCCCTTGCAGAGCCAGGCCGTAGGCCACGCCGTAACTGAGCAGGTTCTCAGTCAAAACGGCGGCATTGGAAACATTGCCGACCGCCAGCTTGTTGAAGGAGGCAGGCCTGAACACGTCCATGCCAAGGTTCTGCTGTATGAACTTCACCATGCCGGGCAGTTTGAAGGCGTTACCCATCGCAATGATCTTGCTCAACCGCACGCCGCGCCGGGAGGAGGTGAAGAAACCGATCGATCGCTGAATCTCTGCGACCAGATCAGCAAAAACCGGCCTCATCGCCTGGAAGATCTGCCGGGCATACTTGTGCTTCTGGGCCTCGCGTTTCAGTCGCTCGGCCTTACCAAATGACAATTTGAAGGTCTTGAGCAGGACCTCCGTAAAAGCATTGCCCCCTATGGGAATGTTGCGCGTCCACAGACTCCTACCCTCAACCACCACGATCAGGTCGGTGTTCTGCGTGCCGACGTCGAGGATGCAGACGGGCTCATCCGTGCAGATGCCGTCGTACCGCAAAGCGTTGTACAACGCGAGGGGCGACGACTGGACCACCGCCGGTTCGAGGTTGATGCCGGTCAAATACTGGAGCTGCTCTCGGAGCAGATCTCGCCGCATCGCGAAAATGCCCACTTCGATCTCGCCCGACTTGGGATCCTCGAACACCTGGTAGTCCCAGACAACCTCGTCCATGTCGAAGGGGATCTGCTGCTGGGCCTCAAAGTGCACCAACTCGGGAATCTTCCGCTTGTTCTCGAGCGGCGGCAATTTGGTGAACCGGGCAAGGGTGTGCTGTCCGGGAACAGACACAACAAGAATCTCCTTGCTCAGGTCGTGTTGTTCGGTGAGTTTCTTCATCGCCTCGGCGATGAGAGCGGGCCGGTCGGCATCCGGATGCGACAGAATGCGCGAATGCTCGACATAGACGTGATCGAGGACTTCGACCTTCTCCTTGTCCTCGGTCGGACGAAGGCAGATGGCCTTCAGGGCACACTGGCCCAGGTCAATCCCCCACACCGGTCTGTTGGCTGCCATCGGCTTCTCCTTGTAGTCCGCCGGTCGCCCGATCGGGACCGCCGCGGCTCGCCTGGGATCCTGTTTTCCACTTGTCGAAAACCATCAACTCGGCCATCGGAGCGGACTGCGTCGCCCATCACCCGGACGATCGCAATCCTCAGGGAGCTATCAGCTCGGTTGGCGTGACCTCGTCTTGAAAACGCGTCGCAGGCAGACGGCCCTCGCTAGGGTTCACGTCTACTAGAGTATTCAGAGGTGGCGGCTCTATGTCAAGCTGGACACGGAAGAGCGCCCTCGCGAAAGCGTGATAGTTCAAGCGGCTCTTTGTCAACCGCGACGGTGAAAAGCCGCCCCCTGAGGAAGACCGTCAGGGAACTTCCCGAAAAACAGAGTCGCCTCGCCGGGAATCCTCCAGGAGGGCTTGGACATCGGAAGGCCGCCGACGGGTTTCGAAGATCTTCAAATAACGATCGTCCCGCGTGGCCTTGAGCCAACCTGTCAATGTGGTGCTCCCCTCAAAGATAAGCTCGACCCGAAGTTCCCGGCGTGCATCGGGAGCCGAACCCTTGCCTTTCATGCTGACCTGAGCCGCCTTCAGAAACTCCAAACCGGCATTTCGCCCCTGGGTCTGGATCAGGAACCCGCAAACCCCCTGCGCGGCTCCGGCCGGCTGCGTCTGAGGCGGAAGGTCCATGGGCACGCGCAAGTAAAGCAGGTACGTCGGACGCCCGGAGACCGCCCCGGGTAGCGGAAACTCGGCTAAGAAACGAGCCACCCCATCCCCAGGGGCCCAGCGGACAAGGTTGGTCTGCAGGCAAATGTCCTGCTCGGCCCCAGCATATTGCGGCTGGAGAAGCCGCACCTGCGCCGCCGGGCCACAACCCGCCAACCCCGCGGTCATCGCCCATGTGAATCCGATCGTGAACAATCGAAGCAACATGGGTACTCCTCCGAAGTCGCGGGGTTCCTCGCCCCAACCTCGACCCTCAGCCGGGCGCCCGGCCGACGCTGTGACCCGCTGGAATCCGTGCCGACGTCAATAGGCCGCAACAATCTCCTGCCGACCTTCAACAGACCCGGGAATGATCACCCATTCCTTGGCAACGTCGATCTTGTCGTAGGGCAAGCCATTAACGCTGACCGTCCTGATTGGTTTACCGTCCGGATGGCGGAATCGCAAGTAGATATTCCTCGGCCGGTTGCGCGTCGGAGGATCGACCACCGCCCTGATCCGGCCTTGCGAGGCTTCGGAGCTCAGGCGGAACGATAGCGGCCCGAAGTAAGACGGAGCCCTTTCCATCCCCACGCTCTTGCCGTCGGCCGACCAGTACCGGGGGATGGCCTGGCCCAGAATCAGGTCCTCGCCGTCTTCATGAACAAACATGAGACGCAACCAGTAGGTCGACTGGGCTTCATCAGAGGACTTGAAGTGGTCGCCGGCCGGGTAGCCCAGCTCGGGCAGCGAGTGCTCGTTGCACATCCGGATCTCCGGGTAATACGCCGAAGCAAGGCTGTTGAAGTACGTCCGTACAAAATGCTTGATCTCGTCCCGATATAGATAGGGCAACGGGCCGCCGAGCAGATTGGCCTGCATAGAAAAGCCGCCCCGCGAGAACCAGAAGCTGTTGAAAACCGGAATCGCATAACCATAGGTATCCGAGATATAGAGGTTGTCTTCGAAATCTTTGAGGATCCAGCCCGCCTGTGGCGAATGCGGCTCTATCAGTCCGGTAATCAGCAAGTGGATCGAGCCTTCGAGCGTCTCCCTCAACCAGCCGTGACATCTGCCGCGCTCGTACAGCCGGGACGGGTACTTCGGAACGTACGTCCCGTCTCGCAACTGCACTACCGGGCAGCGGATCCGGGCCTCCTCCATCGCCCGCATGAAGTCCTCGTGATAGGCCTTCGCATCCGCCTGGAGTCGGGCAGCCTCCGGATGACCGAAATCGGCCAGGGCGGCCGCCAGGGCATCGAACCCCCAGACCGTGCAGGCGTTGGTGACCATCCAGTACCAGTAGTCGGTCACATCCTCGAGCGAGCCGGCAGGCAGCCAGCCGTACTCGATGGGCCTGGAACCGTCGGCATTTGTTCTCATCGTCGCCCGCCGTTCGCGAGTGACCCAGTCGCATGAGGCAATCAGTTTGGGAGCGGCTTTCTCCATCCAGACCCGATCGCGGGTGTTTTTCCAGTGCTCGGCCATGTTCCACATGACCCAGCCGTGGCTCTTGTTATAGCCGCCGGTGTCGTGACCGCCGGACCCGTAAAAAAGGCCCTCCTTGGACTTGAAGTTGCCCGGCATCTGCACCGTCCCCTGGTATTCCAGGAACGAATCAAGGCACCGCCGGGCCTCGTCATGGTAACCACGACGGTCCAGATCGCTGATCATCATGCACGACTCGTCCGGGTAGACGCCGTATGAAAAGGTCCCCACATGGGCGTGGAGCCGGTCCGAGCCAACTTCCTTGTAGCAGTTGACGAGCAGGTGGCGGACGTGGGACTTGTAGAAATCATTGATGGCCGGCTCGGGTGTCTCGATCTGCGCGCCTCGGGCCGTGATTGCCCGCCAGTACTCGCAGATCCGTTTGCTGTCGGCATCAAAGTCCCTTCCGCGCAACGCCGCAATCTCTGCCTCTTCTGTCAGCGTCACCGATGGCACGAGGCAGTAGATCTCGTGCGCCTGACCGGGCCTCAGTTCCATCTTCCAACGGATGCGCGGTCCTTCTTGCGAAGCAATACCTTTATCACCGCTGATTATGAGAAACCGAAAACGCTCTTTGTCGCCGCTCTTGGCAAATAGTTGGTCACCCCTCAGTATCAGCGTCTCGGGCGCGTCGCCGCCGTGCGTACCAAACAACAGGCGGGCAATGCCAGTGCCGTCTTTGCCGGTGTTTACCATCCGGATGCGAACCAGCAACACCGTCGGATCATCGAGGGCAATCGTCTCCAGGCCGCCGTTCAGCTTGTCCAGAATGGCGCTCTGTTCATAGTGAACGTCGCCGTCCTGCCACCAGGTTCTCAGCAGGGGCAGATAACCCTCCTTGAGCTCCCGCTTGGCCTCAAAACCGCCTTGCGGCAGACCGAAGTCCACATGGAGTATCTCTCCGTCCCACAGCTTGCGATCCGTGTCCTTCGGACTCTTCGGCACATTGAACCACTGCCGACGCCCGGTGATCCGCAGGCTGCCGTCGGGCAACTGGTGCATGGCGTTGCGGTTGCCGGGCAGGCCGTGCACGAAGTACAGCGGACGCTTGAGGGGCATATCGTTCCAGGCACGTTGCCAGGTCTGCTCAGGTTCGTCGAAAACGCGATCATAGACCGTACGGCCGGGAAACTCCTTGCGGGCCCGGCGGTAGCCCTCCAAGGTGATTCCGTCATCGGCCCTCACCACGAGCACGCCCAGATCGTCAACCAGGATTCTGTGGCCTCGGGCGACCTCATCGGCGGCAAAAGAAAAAGGACGGTTGCCGGATCGGAGCGTGACAATTGTGCGGTCATAACGTGGATCAACCGGGTCGACGGCCATCATAAGACCGAATTCAAGACTGCCTTCGGCGCCGCCCCGAAGGGCCCAGGTATGAGCCGGTTCAACCCTGGCCGCACCCAGAGCACCAACGGAGGTCACTGCTCCATTGAAAACCTCGATCGTCCCGGCATCATCCTTGTCGACGCTGATCCTCGGATCGGCGGGCTTGCCGAACATCACCCGGACCCTCACCGGCTGACAAACCGCATCCGTAATAGCCCGGATTTCCATCGAGGCCGGGAGCCTCTCTTCGCTCAATAACCGCACCTTCAGTGTCTTGCGGTAGCCCACGCCGGGCCGGCCCATACCGGTGTATTCCTTGTTACCGGTCGGGTTGAAAGTGAAGGTCCACAAACCACCCTTCACATCCAGGTGCGCGTCGGCATCGCGCCACTGGCCGTTGGTCCAGTCGTCCATGCGGTCCCAACCGGCGCCGCCGGCACCGGTCTCCGCACGGATCGGGTCAGGTCTGCCGTCCCAGGTGTTGTGCCAATACTGGAGCTTGACCTTCTCGGGCGGGGGAGCCTTCTCACCGAAGTCCGTTACGACGCGCCGCAGCTTCCGCGGTTCGCCCCAGCGAAGACCGATCGCCTTGCCGTCGGGTTCGGCATCCCTGAACGCGTACGGCGCGGCATCAAACGGATCGCCTGGTTGGCACTGCGTCATCTGCACCGCTCCATGAGATAGGCCCGTTCCACACACCAGAAGAATCCACAGACAAACCGCCGTCGGTATCAACCGGTCCGCTTCACGCCTGCACGGCATAAGCATGCCTCCTTGTGGTGTAGCCTGTTTTATGCTCCAGATCCAAGAGCGCGGAGAGTATACCCCCCAGTTGCATAAGAATCCACATGCAGACGCGCAGAGAAGCATGTTGTTCATGCGCGATGTTTTATCCCGGCGGGCGATCGGCCGGACGCATGCCGGCGAGCTGCGCAGCCCTCAGGGCTTGCTGCTGTTGCTGCACCAACTCGATTGCCCGGCGCTTGGGGCGGGCGTGTTTTTCGCCTGAATAGTCCGAGGCCTGAAGATGAGCGATGAAGTTGGAAATCATTCCGCTGGTGCGCCGGCAGAGATCGTGCAATCGCTCGTGCTCGACGGCCTGCAGGTACCCCTGGTCCAGCGCGATCTGGAGCTGCGCCCGGACTTCTCCGGACGAGCCCTTGGCAACATACAGATACTGAACGAATTCGGTGGTTGTGCCGCGCTCGAAACCCTCGGCGATGTTGGACATGATCGACACCGACGCACGCCGGATCTGGTCGACCAGGCCGCGATCACGAGAAAACAACGGCCCGCGTGTGAGGGCATACACGGCGTTGGTCAACTCCCTGGCCCGCTGGTATACGTGCAGCTCCTCAAACGACTCGGCCGCTTTACCTCTCATGATGGTCCCTTTCTGCGAAATCCGACGGCGTCTATGAAATCCGGCACCTTCTGCGGAATCCGACGGCGTCTGTGAAAGCCGGCGGCGGCAGGAAGGCCCTCATCCGTCAGACGCCTGCCATCAATCCCGACTTCCCCCTTCACACCCTTCTCACCCTTCACACCCTTCCCACCCTTCACACCCTTCCCACCCTTCACACCCTTCCCACCCTTCTCACCCTTCATACCCTTCACACAGCATTCACCCTTCTCCCCCGCATCACCCCTGCAGCCATTCTCTCCCGCTCAAACTCGCAGCGTTCTCTGCTTCGGGTCCTTGCGTCCCCTGCACTCTGCCTGCTTGCCCGACGGGCGATGGTACTCTTCGCGTGTTGCTGATCAATTGGCAAACTATCGAGTTTGCGCCACACAGGCTGCTGGAGCCGTTATCGAGTCGCCGCAAATGTCGCGGACAGCTCTCTTTCGGCGACCGCGGGCATCGTGGTCGGAGCAGGCAAGGGGGCCAAGCCCAGGCAGATCTGGAACCACTGCGTGTTGTCCATGATCCCGGTCACGCGGTGAGCGTTGACGCCCCAGGCATAGGCCGGTACGTGTACCGGCGTGTGGCCTTTGGTCGACCATGTGACAGTGGGGAGTGTGCCTTTGCCGTTGCCGCAGACGACCTTCAGGCCGCCCGTCTCGTGATCGGCGGTAACGATAACCAGCGTATCGCGACGTTCGCCGATGTGCTCCATCACCACCTCAGCCGTGCGGGCGAACTCGATGGTCTCGTACACGTTCCGTTCGAGGTCGTTGCCGTGACCGGCGTGATCGATCTTCCCGCCCTCGATCATCAGGAAGAAGCCCTGCGGGTTCTTGCTCAGAATCCGCAGCGCGACGCGGGACATTTCTGAGAGGCGTGGGAGGCGGTCGTATTCGAGGTGTTTCTTGGTGAAGTAGTCGTACTCGTAAGGCATGTGGCCTTCGCCGAACAAGCCGGCCACATGTGTCACGGACTCCGTGTCCAACTCTTCCAGGCCCGGCCGATCAGTCACGACGGTGTAACCGGCCGCCAGGACGGCATCGCCTTTAAGCGTCCCGCCGCCGCCAAAAAGTACATTGGGCCGCGTCTGGTTGAGATAGCATTCCGCAATATCAGGATTCTTGCCGCGGTCCATCGTGTGAGCCGCAAAACAGGCCGGCGTGGCATGAGTGATCTCAGTAGTGGTCACCAGCCCGGTGCTGCGGCCCATGGCGGCGAAACGCTCCAGGATCGTCTCCAGCGGGCGGCCATCACCGGGAATTGCCTGGCTGATCACGCCATTGTTGACCTTGTGGCCGGTGGCCATGGCTGTGGCCGAAGCGGCCGAGTCGGTAACCTCGGAACTTGCTGAATAGGTGGAGACCTCGGCCTGATGGGACCAGGACTCGAACGACAGCGCGCCCTCCTTGCCGTTGAGAAACAAGCTGGCCGCCTTCACCTGCTCGAAACCCATGCCGTCGCCGATCAGGAAAACAACGCTCGTCGGTGCGGACAAGACACGCGGCGTGGGCGGTGCCGTCGGGACGAACAGGAAAAGCAGTCCAATAGCAACAAGGACGGCCAGTGCTCCGAGAACCACAAACCTGTAAGACCTCATGCGCATCATCTCCGCGAGCAACGAATAACCCGGCACGGCCACCTCGGCGCGCGGGCACCCCCTGGGAGGCTGTCAGACAGGTTGATTCTAGCCGCGCGCGGTCGCACAATCACGCGCGATCAGGGTGCGCAGTCCGGATTGGCGGGGACGCCCGAACCGCTCAGGCAGCCGAGGAAGACGCTCAGCTCAGCCTGATCGACGTCGCTGTCACCATGGCCATTGAAGATTGGTACCCCCTTCAACATGACCGACTGCCCTCTGTCCAGCAGTAGAGCCACTGGTGCGCGCCCTTCAACCCGACTGCAACCCCCGGTATGGTTTGCGTCATGAACGCCATCATCATCAGCATCGGCAGCGAGTTAACTTTCGGCCAGACCGTCGACACCAACAGCCCCTGGCTGTCCCGGCGGCTGGCGGAGGTGGGGGTACGCGTGATCGCCCACGTCACCGTGGCCGACGAGATGGAGCCCATCCGGCGGGAAATCGCTCGGGCGTGCGAGCTGGCCGACATCGTGCTGATCAGCGGCGGGCTGGGACCGACCGAAGACGACCTGACGCGCCAGGCCTTGGCGGCGGTGATGGGGGTCGAACTGCGGCTGCGGCCGGAGTTCCTGGACGAGATCCGCGACTTCTTCACCCGTCGAAACCGCGAGATGCCGGAGTCGAACCGGATCCAGGCGATGTTCCCGGCCGGCAGCGAACCGATCCACAACACCTGCGGAACCGCTCCGGGAATCCGGGCGTCGATCGGCAAGGCGACAGTTTTCGCGATGCCCGGCGTGCCCCGCGAGATGCAGGTCATGTACGAGCGCGACGTCTTGCCGCACCTGCGGGCCGCCACCGGTCAGGGCGTCCTGCTGGCCAGGACAATCCTGACCTTCGGGGTGGGCGAGTCAGACGTCGGCGACAAGATTCGTGACCTGATGCAGCGGGGTCGCAACCCGACCGTGGGAACGACCGCCCAGCAGCTCATCATCGGCATCCGTATCCATGCACACGGCGAGACACGCGAGGCGGCTCAGTCGCTGCTTGATGCGACCGCGGCGGACGTCCGCGCGCGATTCGGCACATTCGTGTTCGGCGAAGACAACGACACGCTATGGAGCGCTGTCGTTCGGCTGCTGATCGAACAGGGCAAAACCGTCTCGACGGCCGAGTCGTGTACCGGCGGGCTGATCGCCAAGAGCCTGACCGACGTGGCAGGCAGCAGCGCGTGCTTCATCGAAGGTGTGGTCACTTACTCAAATGCCGCCAAGACGCGGCTGCTGGGTGTGCCCGCAGACGTAATTGCACGTCACGGAGCCGTGAGCCGGCCGGTTGCTGAAGCGATGGCCGTCAACTGCCGCCGGCTGAGCGGCTCCGACTACGCCATCAGCGTCACCGGCATCGCCGGCCCCGCCGGTGGCACCCCCGACAAACCCGTCGGGCTTGTCTACATCGGCCTGGCCGACGCGTCCGGCTGCGAAGTGACCGAGCATCGCATCGGTGATTTCCTCACCCGCGAGGAAATCCGCGACCGCACCCGGAAGATCGCCCTCAATCGCCTGAGGCTGCGGCTGTTAGCCCAAGTTGAACACTTTCGAGGCAAGAATGGCCTTGGCGATAGCGCCAGGG
>DAOOIV010000107.1 GCA_035384605.1 Phycisphaerae bacterium | reverse complement strand
CCGCCCGGTGCCGACGTTGTAGGCTGTGTACTCGCCCGGCCTGATTGCCTCGATCGCCAAGCGATGGGCTTCCGCCAGGTCTTCCACATGGATATAGTCGCGTATGCACGTTCCATCCGCCGTCGGGTAGTCAGAGCCGAAAACGCTCACGTGAGGCCTTTGACCGAGGGCGGTTTGCAGAACGATCGGGATCAGGTGCGTCTCCGGCTGATGATCTTCACCGATCGATCCGTCCTCCGCCGCACCGCACGCGTTGAAGTACCGCAAGGCGCAGGAACCCAGGCCCCAAGCGGCAGCCGAGTCGTCCAGCATCCATTCAACCGCCAGTTTCGATCGGCCATAGGGACTGATGGGTGACTGGGCCGCGCTCTCGGGAATAGGCACCCTTTGGGGTGTGCCGTAGGTGGCGCAAGTGGAGCTGAAGACCAGTCTGCGAATGCCGATTCGGGCCATCAGCTCCAGCAGCAAGAGCGTGTTGGCCGCGTTGTTGCGATAGTACATGAGCGGCTGATCGACCGATTCCCCGACGACCGCATAAGCCGCGAAGTGCATCACCGCGTCAAACGCTTGCGACGCCAGCGCCGACTCGAGCATGGCCGCGTCGCCCAGGCTGCCGGCGATCAACCGGGCCTTGGGATGCACCGCCCCACGATGTCCGCGAGAAAGATCGTCGTACACCACTACCTCATAGCCGTGTTCGCACAGATCCTTCACGCAATGGCTGCCGACGTAGCCGGCGCCGCCCGTCACAAATACGCGCATGTTGCAGAATCCCACCGGTTGTTCATCAATCCGTCGTGACATCGGCGAGGGCCGAAACGCCGACCACGGCGCGTCGGAAGACAAAAACCCTCTCCCGGTTCACGCGTATCCCATCTCTTGCCGACTCGGCGATGTACTGTTCGCGCTGGGCGTGCCCGTCCCTGCAATTGTGGACGTCGGCCTGCTCGAGCCAGAAACCATCGGCGTTGTACGAAGCCAGACGGCCGATGAAGACCATCGGTCCCTCGGTATCCAGCACCACTTCCTTTCCAATCAGGATGTCCAGCGACTCCGGCAACGCGACGCTCCTTTCGTCGTACCATCCCATCGGTCACCGCTTTCTCGTCAGCGTATAGTACGTTTGCCGACAAGAAACGGTCAAGTAAAAGGGTTGCGATCCCGCGATGTCGCGCTTGCGACCGGATGGACCCAACCAGCCGACGCCCCTTTGCCCCGCAGCCGTGCATTCCGGTACAATCCAGATCGTCTGACCGGGCCTTGAAAAGCAGTTGAAGACGAGATCTGTTGGAGGGCCTTGTTGATGCGTCATCGGTGTCTGAGCGATCGACGGACCGTATGGCTTTCCTCATGGGTTCTGGTGGCGGTTCTGCCGGTTTTCTTTGCCGCCGTGGCGCCCGCTGCTCAGGTCGCCGGCGAGCCGAAGGCCGATAGCGCCGTGATCGAGGAGTATCGTCAACGACTGAGCGAGCTGGGGCCGCGGGATATTGCCGGGCACTATGCCCTGGCCCAGTGGTGCAACGAGCGGGGGCAGTATGAGTTGGTTCTCGAACGCACTCAGTACATCCTGAGATTGGACCCGAGAAACGTCGATGCCCGATTGTTGAATACGGCCGCCCTGCACCGACTGGGTCAGCAACCGGTCGATGCTGGCCTCGACGGCCGGCCCCCGGGCGAGATCACGCTCGGCCTGATTACCAAGCAGGATGTTCAGCGCCTGCGGTTCCTCGAGTTGCTCGATTTCCAGCCGGATGACGTGCCCCCGGCCCTGCGGGAATCGATCTCGGTCCGCTTTGACCGGGGCGCCCTCACCGCTTTTCTGGACGCGATGGCCGACGTTCCCGAATTCGCCGGCAAAGCCAATCGACAGCGGTTCATCGCCTTGAAGCCGACGCAGCAGGTACAGGTTATGCGGCAATACGGCGATCTGGCTTTCCAGCCGAGGATCACGATTCTTAACGATCCTCTGGTGTTCCGCAGGTTCAAGCCGGTTGCCGCTCTCATCGAGCGCGGTTGCGCGACCCGCGACTGCCACGGAGGCAGCACGCCGGCCAAACCGTTTGGCTGGCGCGGTCATTCTCTCTACCCCGAACAGAGCCTTTACACACAGTTTCTCATTCTGGATCGGGTCGCGCTGGGACGAGACCGTCTGATCGATCGTGACCAACCCGCTGACAGCCTCATTCTCCAGTACGGTTTGCCTACCGGAGCCACGCGACGAAGTCACCCGGGCCAGATCAAGCCGCTTTATCCGCAGGGCACAGAGGATCCGAACTACAAGATGGTTCTTGATTGGATCGATCTGCTGCGCATTCCTCGCCCAATCAACGGCATCAGGCTCGAAGGGTATCCCGAACCCCTGCCTCCGGGCTCCCGGTTGTCCGCGACGAGGCCGGCCTCCAGCCGGCCTTCGCGCTGAACCGGCTTCCGCCTCCGCGCTCGGCTTGTCGTGTGGCATCAGACAAACTTGACGGACTACTGGACGCATTGTGGTTACAATACTCCCGCCGAGGGAGTCTCGGCGGTACTGCGGTCTTTTCCTTCTGCCTGCGGGAGCGCGTCATGAACAAATGTTGGCCAACACAGATGTACATTGGCGGGAGATGGGTCTCAGGCACGGGCGGCAAGACCATGCCGGTCTTCAATCCTGCCACAAGCGAGAAGTTGACGGAAGTGGCGGTGGCCGACGCCGCGGATGTTGATCGGGCGGTAGCCGCGGCACGCAAAGCATTTGACGAAGGGCCTTGGCCCTGGATGGATCCCCTGGACCGAGCCCGCTACCTGTGGAAGATCGCCGAGGTGCTCCGACGCCGGGCGGAAGAGTTCTCGATGACCGACACCCTCAACATCGGTAAGCCAATCCGCGATACGCGCGGCTGGGACACGCCGGTGTCCGTCCAGTTGTTCGAGAGCTATGCCGGCTTGGTCGACAAGGTGGCAGGCAAGTGCTTCGGCACCCTCCCCGAGAGCTTCACTTTTCTGTCCCGCGAGCCGATCGGAGTCGTGGCTTCGATCGTTCCCTGGAACTACCCGTTGACCAACGCGGCGATCAAGCTCGCTCCCGCCCTGGCCTGCGGCAACTGCGTGGTGCTCAAGCCGTCGGAAGTAGCTCCGCTGACGGCTCTTATGCTTGCCGAAATCGCCGAGGAAATCGGCCTGCCGCCGGGCGTGCTGAACGTGATCAACGGGACGGGTGCGGAAACCGGCTCGGCCCTCGTCGGCCATCCCGGTGTAGACAAAATCAGCTTCACCGGCCGTCTAGCCACCGGTCGGCAGATTATGAAGCTCGCAGCCGACGGCATCAAAGGGGTTGCCCTCGAGCTCGGCGGCAAAACGCCAAACATCGTCTTCCCTGACGCCCGACTCGAAGACGCGGCCAGCGCCGCCCTCATGGGCATCTACTGTCACCTCGGCCAGGTCTGCGTGGCCGCGTCGCGGTTGCTGGTTCACAAGAGCATCCACGACGAGTTCGTGGATCGCCTGTTGACCAGAGCCAAGGCGTTCCGCCAGGGAGACCCGACCGATGAGCGAAATCACCTTGGCTGCATCGCTACGCCAATCCATCTGAAGACCATTGAGCAGTACGTCGAGAAGGCCAAGAGCGAAAAAGCCTTGCTGCTTATGGGCGGCTGCCGGCCGGACGACCCCGCCTTGGCCAAGGGCTGCTATTACCGGCCGACACTGTTCGACCGCGTGACCCCCGACATGACCATCGCACGGGAGGAGGTTTTTGGACCGGTTCTGGCCGTGATGACTTTCGGCGATGAGGATGAGGCGGTCCGTATCGCTAACGACAGCGATTTCGGCTTGATGGCCTGCCTGTGGACTCAGGACGGCGGTCGGGCCCTGCGAGTCGCACGGCGGTTGCGCGTCGGCAAGGTCGCCATCAACGGCGGCGGGGCGTTCCGCTCCGGTTCGCCGATGTCCGGATACAAACAGAGCGGAATCGGGTCAGACTTGGGCCACGAGGAAGCCGTCCACGAATACACCAACAGCAAGGTTGTCCTCTATTCTCTTGCCACGGAGATACCCGCATGGCCGGATTGATCGGCAGACCGATCGAAGACCTTGACACTCCTGCGCTGCTGCTGGATTGGCCTGCGGCGCAGCGGAACCTGCGGAAAATGGCCGACTTCTTTCGCGGCCGTCCCGCTCAACTCCGACCACACTTCAAGAACCATAAGTGCAGCGAGCTGGCCCGACGTCAGCTCAAGGCCGGTTCAGCGGTGGGAGTTACCTGCGCCAAGTTGGCGGAGGCCGAGGTGCTGGCCACGGCCGGCGTTGATGACATCCTGATCGCGAACCAGATCGTCGGCCCGGCCAAGATCGATCGTCTTATCGCCCTTGCCCGCAGGGTGCCCAGGCTTCGCGTCGCCGTGGATGATCTGGAGCAAACGCGTCTCCTGGCCCGGGTGGCCGAAGCTTCTGGCCTGACCGTCGGAGTGCTGATCGAGATCGACATCGGCATGGGGCGCTGCGGCTTGCCGCCAGGGGAGCCGGCCGTCCGTATGGCCGCCGAGCTGGCGACCTTGAAAGGTATCCGTCTTGACGGCCTGCAGGCCTACGAGGGGCATCTGGTGGCCGTTGCTGATCCTCAGGAACGGCAGACCAGGACGCAACAGGCTTTCGAGCCGGCTTTGCACACGCGGCAAATGCTCGTGGACGCGGGACTTCCGCCGGGCATCATCAGCGGCGGCTCCACCTCGACCTACGCCATCACCGGACGCATCGAAGGTATCGACGAGATCCAGGCCGGCACCTACGTCACCATGGATAACATGTACCGCAAACTGACGCCGGAGTTCGAGGTGGCCCTCTCGGTGTTGTCCACGGTGATCAGCCGTCCCCGATCGGATACGAACGTTCTGGACGTCGGTCTCAAGGGCCTGGGACACGAATTCGGCTCCCCATCGCCCAAAGAGTGGCTCGACGGCGACTGCCAGTCATCGCTTGCCGAGGAGCACTGCATCGTCCGCAACGGCCCCGATTGGCGGGTCGGCCAGAAGGTCGAACTCGTACCCAGCCACGCCTGTACCACCTGCAATCTCTACCGGCAACTCCACGTCTTCGAGCAGGGTCGAATTGTCGATGTGTGGCCTATCGATGCAAGCGGCTGCCTGACATGAGGTATCAATGATCGCAACCGCCAGATTCAGAAACACAGGAGATGGCTTTCTGACCCTATCCGCCGCGATGATGCGACAGATATCACTTTCTGCCGGCTTACCTGCGCGCTCCTGCGGCTAATTGCAGGCCGGAACAAGCGGGACCCCAGGACCGCTGCCGCATCGTTCAAACCTGGCCAGGTCGTTGCCGTCCACGGCGCTGTCCAAGCCGCTACCCGCGCTGTCGGTGACGTCAAAGCACTTGCAGATACCGTCGAGAGCAAAGGCCCCGGGACCGGTGTAACAGGCCTGAAAGAATGAGAAATCGGTCTGATCCACGTCGCCGTCCTCATCGATGTCCGCAAACGGCGTCGGGCAGCAGGCTCTCGCGTCATCGCAGTTCGTGCCGTCTCCTCTGTAGGTTCCGCCCGCGGCCGCGCAGTCGCCGGCCGTCATGAGTCTGCACCCGTCCAGCGGCACGCAGCATCCTCCCTGCGACCCTTGCGACCGAGTCAGCACTCCGTCATACAGAACCACGTCGTCCACCCATGGATTGCCGCTGTGGGAACCGTTGATGCAGTCGTAGCTGATGGGCGCGGCGCATGTGCCTGTCATGTCATCAAGCACACATCCTCGTCCGACGCCAATGCGAACCCTGTCGAAAGGGCCAGTGTACTGGCGGGGGTAGGTGGCCCTGTACGGGCTGATCGTTGCTCCCGGAGCCCACATTCTGAGTTCCACCTGCGTATCAGTAACGGTCATGCTGAAGCGGTGATAGGCCTTAGTAAGGCTGAAATCCCCGTTGGCACCGCCATAACCGCCCTTGACGACCCACCAGCGATTCCCGTCAAAGAATGCCGGGTGGTTGTTCTGCGGGTGATGGGCGCCGGTGCCACACAGTTCAGGGTGACACGGATTCATGTCCAGCTTCGAAAGGAGGCCAAACGCTATGGCGGCGTGAGTGGCCGTGGATATGGGCGGACAGTCGGCCGGCCGAGGTTCAAGCGGGTTGGCTACCTGGCAAACAACGGGAAAGCCTTTGGACGGCCCGCCACAGGACATCTGGGAGCAGTCTTCGCTCATCACATGGTCGGTGGGAGCTCGATCACCGCCAAGAGCCAGCTCGACGTAAAGATCCTTGTATTGGCCGAACCTGTTGCCCTCGTGCCCGAGCCAGAGCACGAAGTAAAGCACAAGCGGGGCATCTGCCGTGCCGTTGACGGCGTCCGCTGCGGGCTCACCGCGGCGAACGGCGGCCATCTCGATGGCCCCTTGCCTCAGCAGGTCATAGACCCGCTGTTCCTCCTCAACGTCGACATAGTCCTCGATGCCGGCGGGGTACTTCATGCCGAACGGCATGCTGTACTTCTGGTCGCTCCCGATCTTCATGTCGAACCCGCAGAGCATGGTCATTTCCGCCCAATTGGTCAGGAAGCCGACCGAATTGACGCTGCTCCCGTCCACACAGGCGGCCGGAGGCGGGTCGCTGGGCGGATAGCCCGGCCAAGGGTCGCCGCCGTTGCAGTAGCTGTCGAAGTCATCGCACATGATGATGCGGCGGGGTTCGACACCAATACACCTGCCGGCCATGGCACTGCTACAGGACATCAGCACCGCCGGCACGACCGCTATAGCACACGATCGTTTCATGTTCGGCCCTCCTGTCTGGGCCATCGGCTTCGCCACACGCCGGGCGACGTTGTATGAGGAATCGAACGAAAACCGGCTGCAGCCTCAATCGCAAGCTGGATCCGCCGGCATGCCAGGACCGCTGGCGCAGGCCTCAAAGGCCATCCAATCGTCCGAATCAATACCCTGAACGACGCCCGTGAGCACGTGGTTGAAGCACGAGCAGCGCTCGGGCACTCCGCCGCCCGGGCCAGTGAAGCAGGCTTGGAAGGTCGCGAAATCGGCTTGATCCACGTCATGATCCCAATCGGCGTCGGCGAACGGATCCGGGCAGCAGTTGATGTTCGGATCGTCGCACGAAGAGCCGGCACCCTGCCAGATGCCTCCCAGGGCCGTGCAATCGCTCTCGGTGGCGTTCGACTGACAACCGAGGCTGGGCGGCGGCAGACAACAGGCACCTTTCGGCACGACCAGGTCAAGCACGCCGCCGGTAAGCGTGATATTGTCGGCATAGCATGGATAATCGCTCCCGGTCCAGTTGGGACCCGGATAGTCGGTGGTTCCGAGCGCCAGACTCTGGAAGCCGCCCGTATAAGCGCGAAGAATGCCGCGACGCGTCTGGGTTGCCGGATACTGCGAGCTTCGAACGTCGAGATCGAAAGTGGTGGACTTGATGGTCATCTTCAACCATGTCCACTTCTCCGATGAATTGATCTGACCACCCGGCGTCGGGAAATTCTCCTTGAGCAAGGACCAGTGATCGCCGTCGTAGATGACATTCTGGTAAACCATCCAGTTGGTTAGATCGCAGTCAAGCTTGGGTTGGAGCCCGTTCTCCCCGCCGAAAAATCCGAAGGCCATCGCCTTGCGGGGAACGCTTGGCGTGATGTTCTGGATGTCCGAAGAGCCGTTACATGGCGAGGCGTGGACCAGCCTCAGCGGCACGTCAATGTACTGGCCGGGATTCTCAGGGTCCGGAACCGTCTGACTCACCGGAACCCTGCTGTCCTCGGCATACAACTGGGCGAAAAACGCCGTGTTGTCCTCCTTGCCGCCCGTCTGTGCCCAGAAATACATCTCAAGAATCAGCGGGTTGGCGTCGGTCCCGTTGAAGGCGTTCTTGGAGGGATCCAGGCCGCCGGCGATGGTCGCCAGGTCCACTCTGTTCATCTGAGCCGCATACTCACTTCGCCTTCATGGATTGCCATTGTGCATGGAGGCGCAGGAGTTGCTGAGCCACATCAGGATGCTCCTGACATACGTTGACTTTTTCTCCCGGATCGGCTGACAGGTCGACCAGGAAGACGACATCATCCCCCGTGGCGCGGGTCGTTCGCCCTTGGGCCATGTTCATCAGGCCGTTGCGGACCACTTTCCATTTGCCCTGCCGAACAGCCTGCTGCCCGTCCCACTCGAAGTACAGGACGTCGTGGCCTGGCTTGGAAGGGTCAAGCAGAAACGGCATCCAACTGCGACCATCGATCACGTGGTCAGGCGGCAACCGCGAGCCGGTGATCTCCGCGACGGTGGCGAACAGATCCATCGCAACGGCCAGCTGGTCGCGGACCTGCCCGCCGCGAACCCGCTTGGGCCAACTGATGATCGCCGGCATGTGGATGCCGCCATCGAAGAGACTCCGCTTGTATTCACGATACGGGGCATTACTGCCGCCCCCTTCGCCGCGGGGAGAGGGATCCGCCGCCCCGTTGTCGCTGGTGAAGAAAACGAACGTGTCCTCGGTCAGCCCCAGTTCGTTGATCTTCCCCATGATGATGCCGATCGACTCGTCGAGACCTGCGACCATCGCCGCGTAGTCGCGCCGGGCTCGCGGCAGATGTGCATATTGCCGGTGAAAGCGTCCGTGAGCGACCATGGGATAGTGCGGAGCATTATAGGCCGCGTAGATCAAAAACGGGCGGCTCTTGTTTTCCTCGATGAACCGCACGGCCTCGCGCGTGATCAGGTCGGTCATGTGCATGCCGTCCTCGAACACTTCCTGCCGATTGCGGTACAGGTCGTGGTAATACGGCAGGCTCGCGTAGTACATGTGCGAGAACGCGTCGATACAACTGCCGTGATGGCCGAAAAACAGGTCGAAGCCCTGGGCATTGGGCTGGGTGTCATGCGTGGAGCCGAGGTGCCATTTGCCCAAAGCCGCCGTCGCATAGCCCTGGGGGCGAACGAGTTCGGCAAGCGTTATCTCCGAGGAGGGAATTCCTGGTTGATCCATTCCCGACTCGATGTTCTTCTCGGTGGACATGCCGATCCGGTTGGGATATCGGCCGGTGATCAGCGCCGCCCGCGACGGGGCACAGATCGGCGAGGCCACGTAGAAGTTGGTCAACCGGACGCCCGCGCGGGCCAGAGAGTCTAATTGGGGCGTCTGAATGTCACCGCAACCGTAACAGCCGACGTCGCCGATACCCATGTCGTCGGCGAGAAAAACGATTACGTTCGGGGTGCGCCCGACCACGCAACAGGGCGTCACCAGGCAGACGAGCCCGACAATCAATCGATTCATAAGACACCCATGGTTTCCTCGACAAGAGCCTGCCATTTGCCCGTTCATTGCCGCACGCCGTCCCGCGAGACGGCCGAAACGCCCGATGCAGGAGGCTTTTCCTTGTAGGTCCAGTAACTGACAGGAACGGCTACCAGCAGGTCGACCAGCAGTGCCGCCAGGCTCATCCATTGGAAACTGACCTTGTTGGTGCAGGCAAACACTGCCGCCACAGCGCATCCCGCCAGCGTGCCGCAGGCCGCCCCGATCGGTGTGGCGAACCGCACGAACAACGCCAGGACAAAGAGCATGAACAGCGGCGCGACGAAGACGTGGTTCGTGCGCACCGTGATCTCCATGATATTCATGCCCTTGATCTGGCCCATCAGAAGGCTGATGACCACGGCCACAAATCCGCTCACGAACGAAATGATCCGAATCCGTTTCACCTGCACGGCGTCGGAATCGGCGGCGGGAACCTTGCGGAACCGATCGATGAAGTCGACGCTGATGACAGAACAGGCCGAATTGACGCCCGAAGACAGGCTGGACATCGCCGCGGCCAGCAGAGCGGCCAGGATCAGACCGGTCAGGCCTGGCGGCACATGATGGATAATGTAGAGCGGAAAAACGATGTCCGCCTTCGTCTCCAGCGCCCCCGCGGAAAGATAGTCCGGGTGGGCGGTAAAGAAGGCCAGCAAGGCAAAACCTACGCAGGCCAGCAACGTGGTGATCAGAATGTTGGCGAGTCCGGTCACCAGAAAGACCCGCCGGGCCGTCTTCGTGTCGCGCGTGGCGAGGTAGCGCTGAATGGCCATCTGGTCTGAACCGGCCGTTCCGATCCACCAGATGGTCATGAACAGGATTGAACCGATCACGGTCACCCTCACGGTTGGATCGAAGCTGAAGAACGGCTGGTGATCCCAGTTGGGTGACCAGGCACTTGGCCACCAGGCCGTGACGCCTCCCATCTTGACGGTGATCAGAATAATCGTCAGACAGGCGCCGCCGAGCAAAATGATGGATTGTATGACGTCGGTCAAAACGACCGCCCGCAGGCCGCCCATGCTGGTATACGCCACGGTCAGCAGGCCCACGGCGGCCGCGACAACCGGCGTCACCCACGCCGCCGTGTCCGGAGGCAGGTCCATCATCGTGACGATGATCTTCTCGGCGGTCACGTAGATAATGAGGGCCATCCAGAGAGTGCGGGTGACCAGGAACACGATCGCCGCAAGAAGACGCAGCCCCACACCCAGGCGCGTCTCGAGAATCTCGTAAGCGCTGGTGACCCGCTGCTCCATGAATCGCGGGATAATGAAGTAACCGACAAGAACGTAAGCGATCGGGATGGCCATCATCGACCACAAAATGACCGGTCCCTTGCTGATCATCTCGCCCGGCAGCGCAAGATAGGTGATGGTGCTGAACAGCGTCGCGAAAAGCGACAAGCCGACCGACGACGATCGCATCCTGCGCCCGCCGAGCAGATAGTCCTCCCGGTTGCGCGTTCGGCGGGCATAGTAAACCCCGATGCCCAACATGCCCGCGCCGTATGCGGCGATGATGCCCCAGTCCAGGGTCGTCAGTCCGTATGGCACGGCAGCGGACGAGGACGCCGGTGCCGCGGTTTGCCCCCAGGCTGCGTCGGCGACGACCAACCCCCCAATGATCATCACGCATCCGATAAGCGGCGTCTTTCGGCAAGGCGGGGCGGTTTGTGGCACGTCGGCCTCCGGACAGATGCGACAGGATCGGTTGGACAATCGGACTTCGATCGCGGGTCATCCCGCGTGAAGAGGAACGATGGCTCTCTCGGTCAGGTGCGTGCCCAGCATCGCCTTCGCCTCTTCAGCGCTGCCCTTTAGGATGGCGTCAAGTATCGCACGATGCTCGTTCAGCGTCTTCTGAACGCGAACCTCCCACAAGTGACCGCTGATCACTTCCGGGTGGATAATCGGCAGAGGAGCCCGTTGGTAAAGCGTCACGAGCCGCTTGTTACCCGCCGCCTCGATCAGCGCTTCGTGATACCGGCGATCTGCCTCGGCCACTCCCAGCATGTATTCCTCCCTGACCAGACGCTCGAGCTGCTCGCAGGCGACGCGCATGGCCCTCAGATGCGTCGGGGTGTTGTTCTTCGCGGCGATGATCCGTTCAATGGCTCCGCCTTCCAGGATCAGGCGGACATCAAGAATCTCGCGAATGTCTTCGTTCGTCAGGGCCGGGACGAAGTAACCCGTCTTCGGCCCCTTGGTCACGAAACCTTCGGCTTCCAATCGGGCAAATGCCTCTCGCAGGGCCGTGCGGTTCACGGACAACTTCGCCGCCCAGTGTGACTCTCGCAACCGCTCTCCCTCACGCACCTGTTGCAGTATCAGCAGACGGCGCAGACGATAGTAAGCCTGGTCACGAAGTGAACCATTTTGCGGGGGGGCTATTGACATCGTACGACTCCCTATGTTAGTGTTCGCTGCCATTAGAGTTTACAGAAACCCCCCGGTTTCGTCAACAACGGGATTGCACAGATTTGCTGTTCGTTTTTGTCCCCGCGTGACTTACGGCAGTCAGTGTGATGCAGGATTGTCCTCGGGTCGTTGATGCACAAACGCGCCGCACGGCCCTGCGAAGCCGGTTTTATCGGATCTCTGTGTAGTGCCAGAACTGGGGAACTTGCCTTATCCCCTGAGATGGACCGAGGAATCATGAGACGAAGCACAGTCAAGTCAAAACTGCTCCGGAAACAGCCCGCCTTGTGTCTCCAATGCCATTTCACCGACCAATCCGTTTTCGAACTGGTCGCTCTGCTGGGCATGGACGGCATCTGGATGGATCTCGAGCATCACAACTACAGCGTGGAGACGGCCAACGGGCTGATCCGCGCGACCCGGGTCGCCAAGTGCGACGTGGTCGCCCGGGCGGCCAAGGGCGAATACATGCGTTTTGCCCGGCTGCTGGAAGCCGGAGCACATGGCCTGATGTACCCGCGATGCGACGACGCAGCCGAAGCCGCTGAGCTGGTCAAGTGGACCAAGTTCTATCCTATCGGCAAGAGAGGGTTCGACGGCGGCAACGGCGACATGCCGTATTGCTCGGTGCCCATGGCTGACTACATGAAGGCCGCCAATGAGGAGACCTTCATCATCATCCAGCTCGAAGAGCAGGCGGCAGTCGACCGGGCCGACGAGATTGCCGCGGTGCCCGGCGTGGATATTCTCTTCCTGGGCCCCGCCGACTTCACTACCCTCAGCGGCATCCCCGGGCAGTGGGATCACCCCAAGGTCTGGAACGCTTACAAGAAGATTGCCAAAGCGGCCGAAAAGGCTGGCAAGTGGTGGGGAACGCCCGCGTTCGACACCGAGCATTGCCGCAGGTTGATGGACCTGGGGGCCCTGTTTTTCTGC
The DNA here is from genome assembly GCA_035384605.1 of Phycisphaerae bacterium. NCBI lineage: Bacteria > Pseudomonadati > Planctomycetota > Phycisphaerae > Phycisphaerae bacterium. Next base: position 4,474 of record DAOOIV010000107.1, on the reverse strand, counting down.
CACAGCGCGGACATCGTCATCTTCAAAGCCGGCGTCGAGAACATCCAACGGCAGTTCTCGCCGCTCGGTTTTACTTTCGACAATCGCCTGGCCGCCGGCAGGAGTTACATTGAAGGTTGAGATCGACGATGCAGACCGCAATGCAGGGAGTTGAGAAGTCGCAAACGGAGAACTGAGGAGCACCGGCACAATGCCGGTCACGCCCGGAATTCGGCCCCTGCGGCCGGTGGCAGGCGGCGATGGAGAACGTTGTTCATGGCGAAGCATCGGATTCTGATTATCGGGGTAGGGTCGATCGGCGAACGCCATACCCGAACGTTTCAGCGTACCGGCCGGGCCGAGTTGTCCATCTGCGAGAGCAACGAGCAGCTTCGCAGGACCGTGGCCGAACGATACGGGATCAACCAGACCTATGCCGGACTCGATGAGGCCCTCAACGACGACAAGTTTGACATCGGCCTGATCTGCACGCCCTCGCACCTGCACGTTCCGATGGCGACCAGGTTGGTGAAGGCACGCAAGCACGTCTTCATCGAAAAGCCGCTCAGTCTCTCGTTGTACGGGATTTCGGAACTGATGGAGCTGACCAGGGAGAAGGGCGTCAAAGCGGCGGTGGCTTACACCTACCGCTCGCATCCTGCCCTGCGGTCGATGAAGGAGGCCATTGATTCCGGGCGATTCGGCGAACCCGTGCAGGTCATCGGCACGTGGGGGCAGCATTTTCCCAAGTACCGCCCGGCGTACCGGCAAATCTACTACACCAGTCGCAAGACCGGCGGCGGAGCCATCCAGGACGTGCTCACCCACGCAATCAACGCCGGAGAGTTCCTCGCGGGCCCGGTCGGCAGACTGATGGCCGACTGCGGGCACCAGGTGCTCGAAGGTGTGAGCGTTGAGGACACGGTTCACGTGATCACCCGCCAGAACGGCGACAAGGTCATGGGCTGCTACAGCCTGAACCAGCACCAGGCACCCAACGAAAACACGGTCACCGTCGTCTGCAAGAAAGGCACCGCCAGATGGGATCTGAACAACGCCCGCTGGATGTCCATGGCCGAACCGGACGCCGGCTGGAAAACCGAGTTCCAGTTCTCCACCGAGCGGGACGACATTTTCGTCAACCAGGCGAACATTTTTATGGACGCCATAGAAGGCAAGGGAAACTTTGCCTGTACGCTGGAGGAAGGCCTGCAGACGCTGCGCGTGAATCTGACCGTCCTTCAGGCGGCGGACAAGCCGAACTGGCAACCTCTGGTTGCGGTGCCAAGCTGAACAAAATGATGAGTGAGGGAGTCCGAATGAGGAAGGCAAGTCGTCAGTGACGGGTTACCGGTGTTCGATTCAAGAGTCACGATGTGCCTCTGACTCCCGACTGACAACGGATCACTGACTGCGCCTCTTGGTTTTCTCCTCATTCGGGTCCTCGAGACACGAAGGAGCCGATGCAATGAGCGATACCCCACAAGAACCGACGATCCAGGAAATGTTCAATCTCAGCGGCAAGGTCGCATTGATCACCGGAGCCTGTGGCTGGCTCGTTCAGTCGATGTGCCGGGCCCTGGCCGAGGCCGGCGCCGGCGTGGTCTGCGCCGACATCCCCGCGGCCAGAGAAAAAGCCCAGGAAGTGGCCAAGTCGCTGCCGGTCGTCGGCAACGCCAGACACTATGTTACCGAGCTCGACTACATGGACGCCAAGTCCATCGACAACTGCATGGCCGACGCGGTGAAGCAGGCAGGCAAGGTCGACATCCTGGTCAATTCCGGCTACGAACGGGTCACCTCGGATTGGCGAACGGTCAGCGGCGAGCAGTTTACCCGCCAACTCCAGAACGCTACCGGTGTGTTCCTCCTGAGCCGGGCGATGCGACAACACGTTGTCGACCGGAAAGGCAAAGGCAGCATCATCAACATCGGCTCGATGTACGGCATCGTCGGGTCATACCCGGATGCCTATAGCGACGTGCCGATGTGCAGCCCGGTCGCGTATCACTGCCTCAAGGGCGGAATTCTGTCCATGAGCCGGCATATGGCGGTCTATTGGGTGGGCGACGGCATCCGAGTCAATGTCTTGAGCCCCGGCCCGTTCCCGGCCCCGAACGTCAGCCCCAAGATGGTCGAGCGCCTCAGCAGCAAGAGCCCGATGAAACGCATGGGCAAACCCCACGAACTCAAGGGCGCTCTGGTCTTTCTGGCCAGCGACGCGAGCAGCTACGTCACCGGCGCGAACATCGTGGTCGACGGCGGCTGGATGGCCTGGTGACCTGAAAAAGGAGCACCGGCACGGGGTGCCACCGGCGGCTGCTCGCCGGTGCGCGAATGTGTTTCGGCTTGACGCAACTCGGCACGTCGCCTGAGGTGCCCTTATGAACCTGCACTGGGTCGACTGGGCGATCGTTCTGTCTCTGGTTGCCTTTCTCATTCTCACCGCCCAGTTCACCAGGCGCTACATGCGCGGGGTCAGCGACTTCCTCGCGGCCAACCGCTGCGGCGGACGATACCTGATCTGTATCTCCTCCGGCGGGGCGGAGCTTGGCGCGGTCACGATCGTGGCCCTGTGGCAGCTCTATACCAACAGCGGGTTCACCGGGCTGTGGTGGAAGGTGGCCGAGTGGCCGCTGGTGTTTATCCTGGCTATGTCCGGGTGGGTCCTGTACCGCTACCGCCAGACCCGAGCCCTGACTATGGCCCAGTTCCTGGAAATGCGCTACAGCCGCCGGTTTCGCGTGTTCACCGGCTTCGTGGCCTTCGCTGCCGGGCTGGTCAATTACGGTGTGTTCCCGAGCATCAATGCCCGGCTGATCATCTACTTTTGCGGCCTGCCCGAGTACGTGAGTCTGTGGGGTCTGTCGATCGGGACGTTCCCGCTGGTGATGATGGTGCTACTGGGTCTGGCGTTGTTTTTCACCTTCGCCGGCGGGCAGATCGCCATCATGTTGACCGACTTCGTCCAGGGCATCTGTTGCCTCGTGGTTTTCCTGGTCGCGGCTCTGGTGCTTTACTACCTCATCGGCTGGGACACGATCGGCACATCTCTGTTGGCCGGGTCACAGCCCCAGGCTTCCCTGCTCAATCCGTTTGATACCAGCAAGATCAAAGGCTTCAGCATGGGGTTCTTCCTGGTGCAGTACTTTCGGTGGGTGTACCACTGGAAGGCCTGGCAGGGAACCCAGGGCTTCAACGCGGCTGCTCGCACTCCCCACGAAGCCCGAATGTCCGGCATACTCGGACAGTGGCGCTTCATTGCCCAGCAGATGCTCATCCCGATCTTCGCCATCTGCGTGTTGGCGGCCTTGAACAGCCCGCAGTTCGCCGACAGCGTGGGAAATGCGAAACAGGTTTTGAGCGGAATTCACACGGATCGGGTGAAATCGGAGCTGACCGTTCCCCTGGTTCTCGCCCGGTTGCTCCCGATCGGGCTGATGGGGGCAATGGCCGCGGTCCTGCTGGCGGCGGCGGTGGCCACCGATCAGGCCTACCTGCACTCATGGGGCAGCATTTTCATTCAGGATGTCGTCCTGCCACTCCGCAAAAGGCCGCTCACTCCCCAGCAGCACATTCGCTGCCTGAGGCTGGCTATCCTGGGAGTGGCCGCCTTCGCTTTCTGGTTCAGCCTGGTGTTCCGCGACCTGGGCGACTATGTCCTGATGTTTTTTGCCGCCACCGGGGCGATCTACCTGGGCGGCGCCGGGTGTTCCATCATCTCCGGTCTTTACACGCGCCGGGGCACCACGGCCGGGGCATGGGGGGCCATGATCACCGGCGTGGTCCTTGGCGGCATCTGGCTCGTCGCGAACCGCCTCGCGATCGCCGATGCCGGCGCCGGCGGAATGGTGTTCCGCCTGCAATCCGTGCTGTATCAGTCTCCGGCGATCGAGTGGTTCGTCAATACCATCGGCAAGGGCGACCGCAAGTATCTGGATGGCCAGTGGATGTGCTTATACATCTCCCTGACGGCGATCGCGGTATATTGGATTCTGTCTCTGCTCCTGCCGGGAAAGCCCTTCGACCTCGACAAGATGCTGCACCGCGGGCAATACGCCGTTGCGGAAGATGTTGTCCAGGGCGACGCCGCGCTCAGCGGCATCTGGAAATGGCTGGGCGTCAACAAAGAGTTCACCCGCGGCGACAAGGCGATCTACGGGGCCTCGGTCATCTGGGTGCTGGTCTGGGGCGGTATCTTCATCGCCGGTGCGATCTACCATTGCGGCATCCGCGAGACAACCGACGCCTCGTGGCTGGGCTTCTGGAAAATACTGGTCTGGCTGGCGCTGGGGCTGGGTGTGACGGTCACGGTGTGGTTCCTGATCGGCGGTGTGCGGGACCTTAAGGACATGTTCCACCTGCTTCGCACCAAAGCCCGCGATGAGGCCGACGACGGGCGGGTCCGTTCGTGAAGCGGCTCCCACCGCGACGTCGACGGCCCGGGGCTCCGCCGTGATCCGGCACGTCCGGACAGAAGTCTCGCCCGCAGGGC
>DAOOIV010000106.1 GCA_035384605.1 Phycisphaerae bacterium | reverse complement strand
ATCGGCCACCGTGGCGGCGCGAATGGCCGGCTTCAGGTCATCGGCGATGATCGGCTCATCGTGGACGAACTTCTCCATAATCGGCTCGGAGACCTCGGCCAGCCGCTCTTCAAGCTCATGGCGGGCCTCGCGGGCAGCGTCCTGAAGCTTCGCCGGGATGTCTACGATTCTGAACTTGGCTCCCAGTTGCTCCCGCTCGTAATAGATGGCTTTCATCTCAAGCAGGTCGACGATGCCCTCGAAATGGGACTCGGCGCCAATGGGAATCTGCACCGGAATGGGATTGGCTCCCAGACGCTCGCGGATCGACTTGAACGAGGCCGCAAAGTCCGCCCCGACCTTGTCCATTTTGTTAATAAAGCAGATCCGCGGTACACGATACTTGCTGGCCTGCCGCCAGACGGTTTCCGACTGGGCTTCCACACCTTCCTTGGCATCGAACACCACCACCGCTCCGTCCAGCACCCGCAGCGACCGCTCCACCTCGGCGGTGAAGTCCACGTGGCCGGGGGTGTCGATCAGGTTGATGGTGTGGTCGCGCCAGGGGCAACTGACGGCCGCCGAGTAGATGGTGATCCCCCGCTGCTGTTCTTCTTGGTCAAAGTCAGTGACGGTGGTACCGTCGTCGACCTCCCCCATCTTGTGCGTCTTGCCGGTGTAATAGAGGAATCGCTCGGTCGTCGTCGTCTTGCCGGCGTCAATGTGGGCGGCAATCCCGATATTGCGTACTTTCCGCAGATCCAAAGACACAATCCAGACTCCCAGATCGCCGCCACCCGGGTCCCCGATCGCTCCAGGTTGCCGCCTTCACTCGACTCTCCGCCATCCGCTATCCGCCTGTTCCGTCGGACATCAAGGTCGGCCCACAGCATAGCCGAACCCCAAAGCCCAGGCCAGCGGAACGGCGTTCAGGTCAACGCCGCGCCCAAGGCAATGAAATGGATCCCAAAGAGAAAACGCCAGGGCAGGCAGGCAACGCCGTTGGAAGTATCCGGCGGCTCGTCCGTCCTCACCTCTTCCTCACGACGGTCCGTCGATTCGCAATCGCCTCCGGATACTCGACCAATTCCTTTGCCTGACCCGATCCCCCGGATGAATGCACCGCACGATGCTCAGGCAGGTTATCGCCAACGAGATCAGTCCCAGCATGCCGGCGCACGCCGCAGCCATGCCGTATGCCTTACTGTCGGTCGCCGTCGCCAACAGCAGCAGGTACGCACCCGCTGCTAACAACACGATGGTCACCGTGCATTTGACAACCACGTACACCGGCAGCGGAAGCAGCCGGCCGCCGGCCGGGTGGAAAACACACCTTCCGCAACGCGGATGGCCGTCAAGCCCGATGCTCACCTCGCCGAAATCACCGCAGTCACGGCACGTGCCAACCGGCTTGCCCTGTCGACAAGCCCGTGCCGCACTCACCAGCATACGATAGGCCTTTGAGACTTCAATAAACTGCGACTGGGCGTCAAGATCGCCCCTTTTCTTGTCGGGATGCAGTCGTTGTGCCAGGCGTCGGTACGCCCGCTTGATTTCCTCGACGGTCGCGGTCTCTGGCAGTCCCAACAGTCGCATGCAATCGGCGAGAGTCATCCGCTGTGCGTTCGTCCGATACCTTCAGGAAAGTGGCTGATCCCACGACCCACACCGGCAGGATTCACATGTGGCAACGGATCACCGCGTTTCAACCTTGTGATCATAGAACAGCTTGGCCACCTCGTCGGCCATCGTGCTCGCCAGGAGCCGGTCGAGTTCGGAACGGCTCTTGCATCTGCGGGCCTCATGAGGGCTGATGGTGATGTCAATCCGCCGGCCATCTCGCTCCGGAGGCCAGAGGCGGATCTTGAGCCGGTCCTCCTCCCTGGCATTGAAAACCTTCAGCTTCACCCCGAACCGGGCCGGAGCGACCATCATTTCCAGGTCTCTGTCAACGTAAAAGTCCTCGACGTTCATCCAGATAACCGTGTCGGCGTTCGCTCGGCGACCGACCTCGCGGACTGAAAGCTCGTCAAAATCCGCCGCCGACCGGCGAATCAAGGCGAGCTCTTCATTGGTCGTCACCCGTTCCACAACCTTGTGTTCCTTGAGCCGCGTCGCCAGCTCGTCAACCAGTGTCTCACGCGTCGAGGGCGGAGATACGAGATCCATTTCATCATCGACAAGAATAAGCACCGGGCCGGCCGGAAGCTTGAACTCCGCACGAACCTTCTGCTCCGCCCCCACCCCAAGGTGGTAGATCACGGCACCAAACTCCGGCCCGCAACCGGTGACGGTCGCCAAGCCGACACCCAGCACGAGGACGCGAGACAACGCCTGTCTCGCTTGCCCGACCCGATTATTCGATGGGTCTCTCATATTCATGGAACTTCCTGCCCACCTGGGTCGCGAATGCGAGATAGGTTTGCTGACGCACTTGAACTGCGGTGACACCCGTCAGACCGACAGGCCCTTCCTCGGGAACCGCCACCTCTACGTCGCCCAGAGGAATCCGCTCCGGCGGCTCGTTGGGTCGTGTCAGATCGTAGACCACGACCGATGCTGCCATGCGCCCGCGATAAAAGTGGGCCATGCCCGGATCACGGACGCTGAGCTTGTAGACCGACACCTCGATGACCATCTCGGCATTGAAATGCTTCCCGACGCCCACCGGGTCGTTCTCGCTTCCCGGCGTCTTTTCCATGTAGCTGCTGACCCGCACCACGTCCACGATGTTCACGCCCTTCACGTGCCGCGCAAGGTGGTCTGCCAGGTACGCGGCCACGTCCAGCGACACCTTTTCGTACGCCCAGCGGATTTCAGGAAGGGCGTAGACGTGGATCAGGACGGTTCGGCCTGGCAGTCGATTGAACTCGGGCGGCACCTTCTCGGTGTCCGGAAGTGTCGCGGCCAGAAAGGCTCCCGTCGGCCCGCATCCAGCGAGCACCGCGATACTTGCGGAAATCAGAATTCCCAGGGCCGGTCTTGCCGGATGCCGCTTGATCTCCATGTCAATCCTCCAGGACGCGATGTGCAGGCTACCGGGCGGGAAGACTGCCGTCCAGCAGTCCCAGGGCAATCTTGACTCCCCACGCCAGCACCAGCCCCACAGCCGCATACCACACGAAACTCGTCGGGTTGACCCGATACCAGTTGATCGCCGGGTAACGCCCGACGGTCATGGCCCCGGCGGCGCTGGCCCCGATCAGGATCGTCACAAGAGCAAGCACAAATCCCGCCGGTTGCGACCGGATCGAGTCGACCACCTGCCCGCGAACAGCATGGGCAAACGCCGTTGTCATACCGCAGGTCGGACACGGATAGCCGGTCATGGTGAGAAAACCACAGGGCAAGAGACCCAGTTGTCGGTGGGTGCCCACATGACCCTGGGCAGGAACCAGCCAAAGACCGATGCCGACAATGACACCGGCTGCCAGCAAAACGCCCCCGGCGTAAAGCCGGCCGATTCGCGGCCTCTCAAGATGCCGGATCTCGATGATCGGCCCAAGTGGATTGGCCACAGGTCGGGCGCGCCGAACGCCACTGCCTGCCCCCCCCGTCGGAACAATCAGGTCTTCCGCCGTCTGCGACTCGTCCCAATCAGTTGCCATCTCGCCGATTCCCGTCAGCCCGGCGGGGTCGCCGGGTGACCTCATGGAAGGCAATCTCGGTTGGCCATCAACTCTTGCGCCTCTCAACATTATCATTCTGCGGTGGCGAGGTCAACGTGGTGCGGCGAACGGCTCAGGATTCCTCTCGCTGTTGAAACAATCAGTAGAAAACCGTCAAAACGAGGTTGGGCTCGCTGTGCTTACCCTCAAAAACGCCGACGGTCGTGTTCGCGAACTTGACCCTGACCCCGGGATTGTCCTTGAGCCAAGTATTGACTTGCTCATCCAAGTGCCGCAGAGCTGCCTCGGACAGCTTGGCATGAAAGGTCCGCACGCGCCGCGCACCCACACCCTTTTCGATCGACACTTCCCCGGATGCGGACTCACCGGGCGCCGTCTCCGGTTGCGGGGCCGAAGCAACCTCGACAGAGGCGTCGGCCTCGGGCCCCTCGACCGGAGCCAAAGGAAATGGAATCGAGTCCCCGGCCTCACCAGTCGGCTCGGCTGCACCGGATTCTCGCTTTGGCTTGAGGCAAGCCGGGCACAACATCTGCCCCGCCCACATACCCGCTAGTCCCCGATGAATGTGCTCACGGTAGATGCTGGCGCCACAGCCGGCACACGGCATGAGAACCTCGGAGTCGACACTACTCATGATCACCTCCCATTCCCAAGCTGTCAGATGTGCCTGTCGACGGTGAGCCCCAAGACCTGATCGGACAGAGATGCCAAACCGGCCGGACTCGAGCCTCACACGACCCTGAGATGCATTCTACCTCGGCCCGTGGAAAGGAATCAATGCCTGCAAGACACAAGAGACGCCTTTGCGTCAATCACGCGCCGAGATGCACAGAGGCTTTGCCGCCGGGGCGCAGCGACAGCCTTGCGGATCCCCTCAGGAAGGCAGATGCCTCAAAGCCACTGGTTTGCCAGGGCAATCAGCCGAGGCCCGAAGACCTCATAGAGAAAACTTGAACGAATCAAGACGCCGTTGGACTCAGCCGCAACCAGGACTTCGAGTTCGCGCTGGACGAAGCCCAGACATCCTCCCTGGAACAGCCAGTAACCCGCCAAGAACAACACCTCCATGGCAAGTCGGTTCCGGATTCCGCCGCGTCGCACTTTCATGTTGATCCCTCTGCTACGGTTTCGCATCGCAGGTGCATACCATCTTGCCGCAACCAGGACAACCTTGCCCATACTTGGCATGAAGGGCCTCGCTCAGGTCAACACCCTCAACGTTGGCCAAGGTCACCAGCCAGGCCATGACATCGGCAAACTCGGCGGCCTTGGTCTGCTGGTCCGAGCCCTGCCCGATGGCCTGAGCCAGTTCCCCGATTTCTTCCATCATCCATAGGAACGTCCCGGCGCTGCCCCGCTCACGGTCCTTGTGCGAGTACATCTTGTCAATGAGTCGCTGAAAATCGCGAAGATCCATCTAGGCCTCCCAGGCTCTTGTTCGGGCCTCTCCCTCCATGGGCGAGCGTCACCTACGATACTTGGTGCCCAGTTAAGCGGCAATCACGTGTTCGGGTATATAATCACGGCCATGGCCGATCCCTCACGTCCAAGACGATACCGCTTGCCAAGATCCGCTCGAGTCAAATCGCAACAGGTCTTTCGACGGGCGTTCTCTGAGCGATGCCGTGCCTCGGACCAACATATGGTTGTGTTCGCGGTGCCTAACGATTCCGGCTTCGCTCGACTCGGCATCTCCGTAGGCAAAGCCTACGGCCGGGCGGTACAACGAAATCGAATAAAACGCCTAATCCGGGAAGCCTTCCGGCACGTCAGACACGAGCTCCCAGCAGGAATCGACTTGATCATCGTACCCCGAAAAGAGAACATTGAGCCAACCATCTTTGATCTCCAAGTGTCGATCCGTCGCCTCTCGCGCAAACTGCAGCGTCGAACGCAGTGAACGGCAGACGGTTACCTCTCAAGACGAACATCCGATCCGACGAGAACTCGCCTCACTAATCCAGGAACAATCCAGAAGACTCGAAAAAAAAAGAAAGCACCAGGTGCCCAAAGGGCGGGCCCGGTGCTTTCCGGAGGGGAAAGAAGCCATTGCTCAATTTGAGCTCTTGTCGGTATGCCCTCCTATGACTCCCAATCAGGCTGGCTCCATATGATTATAGGCCACCCCATTAGTGCTTTATCGGCCAGACAAGGCCACAATTTTAGCCTTTCCTTCTTCAGGCGCGGCAGGGCGCACCTTTCACCCGACAACATGGGGCTTTTACCCCATAGCCGCCAGCCAAATCGCGGCTTACGTCCGAATAACTCGGCCTTGCTACCGCTTCCTGCCCCTTATACCCCGGCTCACCGGGGAGCGTCGCACCCGTAGCACCCCGGCTGAACAGGAGCTTCTACCACAAACACGTTCTTCTGTCAAACCCTGCTTGGCCCCCTCGCGCGCCCTATCGCGGACCGCCTTCTTGCGGGCCGCAACCCAAACGCACCGCGATCCCCAAGTCACGCGCGCAAGCCGTACAGATGTCTAGCTCCAAAGCGGCCTTCGGCCGCAACCAAGAAAGGCCGCTCGTTTCCGATCGTAAGCTGTTGTTCGCAAGCGATTTACGCGCCGCAACCCAAAAACGCGCGCAAAACTCACTCCAGTCGCGACGGAAGAGACTAAGGCGGACCGCCTTTTTGTGGGCCGCAACCCAAGGGTACCGCGATCCAGAAACATGCGCGCAAACCGCACAGATATCCCGCCGCAAGGCTCTAACACTGCGCCCAGCCGCAGGACGGGCACTTGTTACACCCTTCCGAGAAAACCAATGCGTCCCCGCACTCCGGGCATTTGACCTTGAATGCCAGCCGGTCTCGCTCAATCCGGGATACGCCCACGCTCCCGGCCAACGTGGGCGACCCCAGAACTGGAGCCCCATGAGCTGCCGTAGCGTGGCGCACTTCCGAGACCAGCTCATGGCCCTTTGACTTACCGTTCCCGTTGCCGTTTGTCTTGCCGGGCAGCGCACTCGCGGGACGGTCCAGCTCCGCCAGGTCATACTCACCCAGAAGCAGATTCCGAAGACCAAACCGTTCCTTCGCCCGCATGTATTTCTGCATGGCGCGGGCTAAGCCGTCTCCAAGGCTCATGATCTTGCCCTCGCGGGTCGGCACCTGGAGACTCGAACCAATGTCTTTGAGCTGTCGGATCACATGTCTCAGGGAACCCCCGGAACGGAGCCACAGCGACGTCATCCGACAGATCGCCTCGAGATCACTAGTGGCGATGTCCCCGCCCTTGCCCAGTTGGGCAAATACCTCCAACTCACGTTCCGTCTTCGGGTCGACCGTGATCTTGACGTGCATGTTGCCGAACGGAGTCATCTGTCGAAGCCGCAAACCGCTGATGATCTCCGGAATGTCCCGAGGCTCGAGCTCCTTGAACTCTCCCGGCGCAGAACGCGAGCTAGCACTCGCATTCGGGACCGAAGGGTTTGCGGATTGTTCCTTGTCTTTCAGAGCCATCGGCTGGGCATCGCGGCAACCATCCCGATACACCGTAATGCCCTTGCATCGCAACTCGTACGCACGTCGGTAGATGGCGTCCACCTCCTCCACGGTCGCGTCCCTCGGGAAGTTGATCGTCTTGGAAATGGACGCGTCGCAGTGGCGCTGGAAAGCCGCCTGCATGCGTACGTGCCATTCCGGCGAAATATCGTGCGCGCAGACGAAGACTCGTTTCACGTCCTCCGGGATTTCGTCAAGTTCAACGAGGGTGCCTTCCCTGGCAATCCGATCCATGAGACCCTCGCTGAGAAATCCTCGCTCTCTCGCTACGCGCTCGAAAATCGAGTTAACCTGTATCATCGGTTTCGCGCCCTCTTCCTGTCCCTTCAGGACGTTGCGGAAGAAGGCAAGACTGAACATGGGTTCGATTCCACCCGAACAGTCCGCCATGATGCTGATCGTACCGGTCGGGGCCACCGTCGTTACCGCCGCGTTGCGCATCGGCCGGTGATACCGCGTGTCCCAAACGCTTCCGGACCAGTTGGGGAAACAACCACGCTCCATGGCCAGTTGTTCGCTGTAATTGTGGGATTCGTCATTGATGAATTTCATGAACCGCTCGCCCCAGGCCACGCCTTCCTCGGAGTTGTACGGCACTCCGAGCTTGTAAAGCGCGTCGGCGAAACCCATCACGCCCAAGCCTATCTTGCGGTTGCCCTTGCACATCGCCTCGATCTCGGGCAACGGATAGTTGTTCGCGTCAATCACGTTGTCCAGAAACCGCGTCGCGTGATGGACGGTGGCCCGTAACCCATCCCAATCCACCCGGCCGTGGCCTTCGCTTTCGACGACGAACTTGGCCAGGTTGATGCTGCCAAGATTGCAGGCCTCGTAGGGCAGTAGCGGCTGCTCGCCGCAGGGGTTGGTCGCCTCGATACGGCCTAGGTGCGGCGTCGGGTTGTATTCGTTGATCCGATCGATGAAAACGACCCCCGGTTCGCCCGTCCGGTGAGCATTCTCGACGATGATTCGCCAGATATCCCGCTTCGTGTACACCGGCCTGCTCAAAGCCGAGCCGCGAGTGACGACCTCCTCGGTTTCACCCGATTGGTGCATCACTCGCAACTCGCCGTTGGGACCGCGCCTCACAGGAATCAAAGACCGCACATCGTACTCCCAGATCTTCAGGTCTCGCGGCATCACGAATTCCTGACCGGTCCGGGGGTTGCGAACGACGTGCGGAGAATCCTCGTCCTCCAGAAACTCCTCCATCCACTGATCGGTGATCTTGACCGAGATGTTGTAATTGGTGAACTGCGTCAGATCCTGCTTGGCATTCAGAAACTTCAAAATGTCAGGGTGATGAACGTTCATCATCCCCATGTTCGCTCCACGGCGAAACGCGCCCTGTTGGATCGCGTTGGTCGCCTCGCTGAACGCTCGCCAGAAGCTGATCGGCCCCGATGTCGTCCCCCCGGAGCTCTTGATGAAGTCACCCGTCGGACGAAGCTCGTCAAAAGCAAAGCCCGTACCGCCCCCCGCTTTCTGGATCAGCGCCGTCTGCTTGATGGCGTCGAATATCTCACTGATGCTGTCCCGAACGGGCAGCACGAAGCAGGCGCTCAGCATGCCCATCTCACGCCCGGCGTTCATCAGCGTGGGACTATTCGGCAGAAACCGTCGCTCGACCATCATGTCGAAGAACGCTTCTTCCCAGGCATCGCGCTGTGCCGCATCCGCCCCATAGCGGGTTTCCACATCCGCAATGGTCTTGGCCACGCGACGGAACAAGTCCCTCGGCGATTCCACCACTTGGCCGGACTCGTCCTTCTTGAGATAACGAGCACGCAGCACGCGGAGGGCATTCTCGGGCAGACCCAGATCGGGCCTGCTCTTGGGATCTGTGTCGTTCTCGCCTTGTCGATCCTTGACAATAGCGACCATTGACCAACTCCTTCAGGCCGCAACGGCCCCCGTTTCAACATCAAAGCAGACCAAAAACACGACTCGTGCTCCTTGCCTCCCCACGCGCAGACCACACCCTCGGAAGCACGCCTTCGCCTTCCGCTTTCCCTGGGCTTTAGGGTTTGATTAGGTCTCCAAGAACGACCTGTGCCCCTACATCTTGGGGGCAGTATTCTTAATAACTCAATATCTGCCCAAAGTCAACGGCATTACCGCCCCTAGATTCAGGAAATTATAACACTCACTTACAAGTCCCTGTCAAAGGGGAAGTTAAACGCCCAACGAATAGTTATTAACAAGCTATTTTTCTATATGTCGGCGGTCCAGCCGACCTGGCCCCTATATTTTGTGGCACGGGCAAACCAAAGTCAAGCCGATAATCGGGAAAAAAGCGGTGTTCCGGGTTCCTGCGAGTCTTGGCCAAATCCCACCAAGGAATACCGTCTCAGGGCAGAAAGCCCTCATTCTGGCTGCCAGCCATGTCCGCCTGCCTTGGCCCTCCCAAAAACTCGCTTGCTTCCTGTCATCTACCGATATATCCTATCATCCGGATACCTGGATTGGCCATGACGGCAAACGAAACCGTATTCAGAGCGATGTCAGATGCGACCCGCCAGAAGCTCCTTCGGGTACTGTCGGACTACGATCTGAGCGTGTCCGAGTTGGTCGAGATCCTGCGGATGCCGCAATCCACGGTCAGCCGGCATTTGAAGGTGCTTCGCGATGCCGGTCTGCTGGTGGATCGGCGAGTGGGAACAACGGTCATGTACGCCGTCCGGCCCCCAAGCGACGCTGCCGTCGTTCCGGGGAGGCCGCCAGGTTCGCAGGGATCACTCAGGCCGATGAGCAACGGTGTCATCGGCCTGCGAGATCGGTTGCTCGAATGGGTGGGACAAGCCCAACTCGACGGCGACGTCGCCGATCGGCTACAGAAAGTCGTCCGCCGCCGACACGCCGGAGACCGAGGTTTCTTTGACGCCCTCGCGGCCAAGTGGGATCGGTTGCGGATCGACGCTTTCGGAGAGGCCTTTCACCTTGAGGCCCTGACCGCCCTTCTGCCGACGGAGTGGACCGCCGCAGATATCGGCAGCGGCACCGGCTATCTCCTGCCCGTGCTATCCGCACGATTCCGCAAGGTCATCGCAGTGGATCCGGCTCCCCGAATGATTGAGATCGCCCGAAACCGACCGGAGGTCCGCGCAGCAGATAATATCGAATTTCGCGAAGGGACGCTCGGCAGTCTGCCGTTGGCCGACGCGGAAATTGACCTCGCGATTGTCTCGCTCGTGCTCCATCATGTGGAATCGCCGGCCGAATCGCTGCGGGACCTCAAGCGAACTGTCCACCCTCGCGGAGGGGTTCTGATCATCGAGCAGCAGGACCATCGGTGTGCTGAGTTCTACGAACGAATGGGTGACCGCTGGTGGGGTTTCGAGCCTGCCCAAGTGTCCGATTGGCTCGCACAAGCGGGATTTCGAGAGGTTCGAGCCGCGCCGCTGCGCACGGCCAGACCAAGTGACCGCAGCCGAGTGGATGCACCCGGATTGTTTGTCGTGACCGGGCGGGTTTCAGCGCCTTGATCGCGCGAGCGGTGAAACACGGAACGTAAGCCGAGCCTTCCGCGAAGCGCAGAATGGCTTTGGCAAGTCAAAAACAGTGCAAAGACGCAAGGATTTCTGAACAGGAGCATAACAAATGGCAACCGCCGTTACGGATTTCAAGGTCAAGGATCTGTCACTTGCCGACTGGGGTCGCAAGGAAATCGCCATCGCCGAGAGTGAAATGCCCGGCTTGATGGCCGTACGTGAGGAATACGCGGGTCGCAAACCGCTCGCCGGGGCCAAGATCACCGGCTCGCTGCACATGACCATTCAGACGGCCGTGCTGATCGAAACGCTGGTCGAACTGGGAGCCGAGGTCCGCTGGGCAAGCTGCAACATCTTCTCGACTCAGGACCACGCCGCGGCGGCCGTTGCCAAGCGGGGAATCCCAGTCTTCGCGTACAAAGGCGAAAGCCTCGAGGAATACTGGGAATTCACGCTCAAGGCGCTGAGCTGGCCGGACGGCGACGGGCCGACCAGCATCGTCGATGACGGCGGCGATGCCACGCTGCTGATCCATCGCGGCCGGGCTTTTGAGGCCGAGTTCGCCAAGACCGGCAAGCATCCGGCCATCTGCAAAGACAACCACGAGATCGAAGTCGTCGACAACCTCCTGCGCCGCGTCCGCGAAAAAGACGCCCGGTTCTTCCACAAGATGGCCGGGCGTGTCATCGGCGTCACCGAGGAAACCACCACGGGCGTCCATCGCCTTTACGAGATGTCCCGCAACGGCGAACTGCTCTTCACCGCGATCAACGTCAATGATTCGGTAACCAAGAGCAAGTTCGACAACCTCTACGGATGCCGCGAGAGTCTGATGGACGGCATCAAGCGGGCCACCGATGTGATGATCGCCGGCAAGAAGTGCGTGGTCTGCGGTTATGGCGACGTCGGCAAGGGTTGTGCCCAGGCGTTCCGCGGGCTGGGCGCCACGGTCTACATCACCGAAATCGACCCGATCTGCGCATTGCAGGCCGCCATGGAAGGCTACCAGGTGGTCACCATGGATGACGCCTGCAAATGGGCCGACATCTTCGTCACCGCCACCGGCAACGTTGACGTCATCACCCGTGAGCACATGGACCAGATGAAAGACCAGGCCATTGTCTGCAACATCGGGCACTTCGATAGCGAGATCCAGGTGAACCGGCTCGGCGATCTCAAGTGGGAGGAGATCAAACCGCAGGTGGACCACGTCATCTGGCCCGATGGCAAGCGGATCATCGTGCTGGCCAAGGGCCGCCTGGTCAACCTCGGCTGCGCCACCGGGCATCCCAGCTTCGTGATGAGCAACAGCTTCACCAACCAGGTGATCGCCCAGATCGAACTGTGGGAAAACCGCAACACCGGCAAGTACGAGAAGAAGGTCTACACGCTGCCCAAACACCTGGACGAGCGCGTCGCGACCCTGCACCTGAGCAAACTCGGGGCCAAGCTAACCAAGCTGACCGAGAAACAGGCCAGGTACATCGGCGTGCCGGTCAACGGGCCGTTCAAGCCGGAGCATTACCGATACTGATGGGTTCCCGACCCAAGGAGCAGGACGCCGAATCGACATCTGGAGCAGCCGTCGCCACAGCCACACACCGGTTGCCCAGAAGACTCCCTCCCCTGCCGCGGGTGTCCCAAGGCGCTCGTGATCCCCATGCACGGAGATGTCTTGACCCCCTGCTTCCTGTAGATCCCCTACCGTGATGGGCGAGTCGTTCCTGCCGCACGCAAAACCCGGGCGTCGGAGGCCGCGATGGTGATCGGTGCCGCCTGAGGCTGGTCGTCGGCAGCGGGCTTCGGAGCTGCGCCGGTCTCCAGCTCGTTCAGACGGTTCCAGGGTGGCCGGATTTCCACGGTTCGCGGCCGGTCTGAAAGGTTCACAACGGCCAGGCCCACGGTGCCGTCCGTGGCCAGCCAGGCTGTTGCCATCACGGCCGGCAGGTCGATTGCGTACGGGCTGCCGCGACCGGTGCCTTCGCCGATGAGCCGGGGATTGTCTCCCGTGACCTCTGCCTCGCCAAGGAACGTGCCAGTGAGAAGGAACTCGTGTCCTCCTCGTCGGGCGACGGCCAGGTTTCTCAGGAATTCAGCCTCCTTGCGGGCGTTGTCAGCCATGATCGAATCGACGCCGATCCAACCCAGTTGCGCGCCCCACAGGAACGCGCGAGCCATCTTCGCACGAAACGGCAGCGACTTGACGATGTCATCCCCGGCCATGTACTGAAAACCGAAGGTGATGATGCGTCCGCCATAGACCGCCGGCATCAGAGGGATGATCCGCCTCCCGCCGGTCGATGGCGTGTTGACCATCAGCAGAGCATCAAACTGGTCGTTCCAGCATTCGGCGTTCTCCTCGGTCGTGATCATACGGTCCTTGGGCAACCGCGCTCGGACCTGATCGAGCATCTTGCGGTAGCCGTCAAACCAGAAAGTCCCCCCGCCGCGCGAATGACCATGGTCAGGGTTGAAACATCGTACCGCATGGGCCGCGCCGATCTGGTCGATATACACGCCATCAACACCATATCCATTGACCAGCCGATCCACGATGCCGACGATCTTGTCTTGCCAGAAAACGGTATACGGGCACATGACGTTGAGCGGCACCTTCGAGCCGTATTCCTCGGTGTACGGCTTGCCATCCTCTTGCCGGGCAGCGGCCTGCTCGCCGCCTTCCTGCGTCCAGGTCTTCGAGTTCGGATCACACAAGCGACCGTTGATGTACGGCATAACACGGAACCCGGCCTCCTGCAGAGCCTTCACACCCTCGCGAAAGTGCGGCTTGGCAGGGAAGTACTCAGGGTAAAGCGTGTCGAACGGGATCTCGTGCCAGTTGTACCAGTGTAGGCCGATCGGCACGCCAAAAAACTCGCCCGCTCTGCGGCAGGCCTCGACGTTCTTAAGCGGCTCCGGACCGGGCATGAGCCAGAGGTCGATATCCTTGAGCCACTCTGGCACAGGCTGATTCCGGTTCTCAAGCCGTAGCCCACCTTTGTCCCCTCCCCATGGCGTCTCGCGAGTGAATGCCCGATAGATCTGAGCGCCGTTCCAGTAGTCCCCGTCGAATGCGCTGACGACCGCTTCAAACTCCGGTGCATAACGACCTCCAACCGTATCCGCATCCGAAGGCCAGTGCGTGCAGGTCACGCAGACACGGTCTTCGCTCGCCTTGACGGCCAGATGCTTGTGATGGCCCTTCCTGTCGTGAACGCCGACATACAGCCCCTTGCCGTCGCGATAGAAAGCTACGAAGGGCATCGAGGTCACCAGAGATGGGTAAGCGCCCTCATAGCTCATGCCCGGCTTCACGTCGTATTCCAGCCCCCAGCCGAACGGAGCTGCCATTCTCAGGCCGGGCTCTGTCCGGATGTTCGGCAGGATCGGCCAATCCGCCCGCACCACCTTCCAACCGTCGGGCAAACCGGCTCTGAGCCGCCACCCCGTCGCGCGCCGACCCTCCGTGATGGTCAAAGTAACCCGCACCTCTCCATTCTTCAGCTCGCCCAACCAGACAAACGTGTATGCCGTGCTGCCCGCCCCCTCTGCCTCGATCCATGGCACGCTCGCGCTGGTCAGTTCTGCCGTCGCCGAGTCCGGCCCCCGCAGAGCCAGTCGCCACAGAAGGTCCTTCTCGCCCAACGGTCCGGTCCATCCCGGCCCCAGCATCGCGGTGGCCAACTCGCCTACAGGCGACGACTGGGTGCGAAGAGATGCTTCGGCCGCCAAGCCGGTCATCGACCCGCCAAGAACCAATGATACGCATGCAGCCAAACGCAGGCTTTTCATATCGATCACCTCGCATCAGTCGGCCGAGCCCGGATAGACACCTGTGAGACTTCGAAACGCCGGGCAGTGTACCACCCCTGAGGCGCGCTTTGTATCTGGCCGCTGACCAGCCGTTCGGGCGCGCCGTTTGACGCTGGCACCAACCTTTCGATAGCATGGCGGTCTGGAGGAGCCCCGGGCGCGGCGTCGCCCGGGCACTCGCAGCAAGTCCAGTCCACTCGATAACGGAGGATCCAGTCATGAGTATGCATGAGAAGCTTTCGGGGTGTGCGTGCTGTCGGATGAGCCGCCGGCGGTTCCTCGCGACCGGGTGCGCAACATGTGTCGGGGCAACGGGCATACTGACGGCCGGGTCCACCGCGCGGGCTGCCGAAGGGCCCAGCAAGATCCGCGTCCGCATCATCTACTCACTGCACGGGCCCAAACAGGACCGGCCCGACTGGCCCAACAAAGGCTTTGACTTCCAGCCGGTGATGGACCGGATCACCAACACGCTCAAGGAGGCCTGCCCGCGATTCGAGTTCCTCACCTCGATGGCCGACGGCGAGGAAGCCGCCAACAAGATCCTGGAGCAGGACAAGACCGCTGATATCGACGGCTACCTCGTCTACCAGATGAACGCCTGGAACCGCGTGGTGCAGACCATCGCTGCTTCCGGCAAACCCACGCTGTACGCCGACTTCCAATATGGTGGCAGCGGCGGGTTCCTTGTCTATGGCGCCAAGTTCCTGCGCGACAAGACGCCGAACGTCGGCTTCGTCGCATCCTCGCGGATGGAAGACGTGGTCGCGGCCGTCCGCTGCTTCAGGGTGATCAAGCGGGGCGGCTCAATGGCCGACTTCGTCGCGGCTACGGCCAACGCCCGCCGACAACGCACGCCCAAGCCCGGCGATCTCACCACCAAACCCGACAAGGTCGAAGCCCTCACGCCCAAGGACTGCCTCGCCCGTATGAAGGAATCAAAGATCCTCACCGTGGAAAAGGGCTGGCACAACATGGACGAGGCGGTCAAAAAGGAGATGGGCATCGACGTCGTTCAGATCCCCTTCAAGGAGCTCAACGACGCCTGGGAGGCCGCGGACAAGAACGAGTCGAAGGCCATCGCCGACCGCTGGCAGAAGACGGCCGCAAAGATCGAGGGCGTCTCCCGCGAGACGCTCGAACAGTCCGCGGCGATGTACCTCGCCGAGAAGGCCCTCCTCAGGAAACACGGGGCCAACGCCATCACCATCAATTGCCTCGGCGGCTTCTACGGCAACCACATCCACGCCTACCCCTGCCTGGGGTTCCATGAATTGCTCAACGAAGGGCTGATCGGGGCTTGCGAATGCGACCTCCGCTCGACCTGCACTATGGTGGCAATGACCGCCCTGACGCAGGGACGGCCGGGCTTCATCTCCGACCCGGTCATCGATACTTCGTCGCGACAGATCATCTACGCCCACTGCGTGGCCTCGAACAAACCGTTCGGGCCCAAGGGCCAAGCCAACCCATTCGAGATTCTCACCCACTCCGAGGACCGCCAGGGCGCCTCACTCCGCTCGATCATGCCGCTGGGCTACATGACCACCACGGTCGAGTTCAGGCCGGAACTCAAGGTCGTTCTCTTCCACCAGGGCAAGGCGGTCGCCAACGTCGATGACGACCGGGCCTGTCGGACCAAGCTGGCCGTCGAACCGGTCGGCGACATCGAAAAACTCTTTACCGAGTGGGACCAGTGGGGTTGGCACCGCGTCACCTTCTACGGCGACCTCAAGGAGCCGGTCTTCGCCTTGGCCGACACCCTCGGCTGGAAGGTGTTGCAGGAAGCGTGAGCCCATCTTTCAGAACCGCGACCGTAAGGGAGCGGCAGGAAAGCATTATCAGTCGTCATCATGGTGCGGCTCATCCTGCCGATCAATGCGGTTCATCCTGCCGATCAACCACGTAGTTGCAGGCCGCGGCGAGCTGTTCCTCCGTCCATAGGGGTGTCGAAACGGGTACGGAGCTAGCACCACAGCGCAAGGTGGTTGATTTGAACCAAGCTCAGGCCTCGTTATGCCCCCCGGCGCTATCAGAAACACGGGGCCGCCCGCTTAAGAGAGCGACTTTGCGCTGTAGTGCTAGTTTTAGATGCGGTATTATACCTGTCAAAAGAAGTTCCGGGCCCTCGGACCAAGATGCACACCTTCCGCAGCCCCTCCGGCGTTGATTTCACCGGCACCACTTGGCCGAGCATCAGCATTCCCAGCACGCCGCAGCCGAACGACGACATCGAGACCACCACCTGGGTTTACGACCCGGCCACCGGCTTGCTAAAGCAGAAGATTGATGATTCGGGCCAGGCCGTCACCTACACCTACATCCCCGACGGCAAGCTCTCCACCCGCCAGTGGGCCCGGCACGACGCAAACACCGTCACAACATACACTTACGACTCCAACACCGGCGAGATGACCGGCATCGACTACCCCGGCAGCGACACCCCCGATGTGACCTTCACCTACACCCGCCTCGGGCGGCAGGCCACGGTCCAGGACGGGGTTGGCACCCGGACCTTCACCTACGACGAAGGGGTGACGGGCAAGCTGCACCTGCTCAGCGAGGCCATCGCCGGAACCGGCGGCTTCTACAGCAAGACCATCACCCGCGACTACCAGGGCACCGGCACCGGCGAGATCCCCGGCCGTGACGCCGGGTTCCACATCGGCACCGAGTACGGCGTGGCTTACCACTACGACAACGCGGGCACCGGCGGCCAATTGACCGGCACCGGCCGGTTCAGACGGATCACCGGCCCGGGCCTGCCCGGATACGTCAGCCCAAGCA
>DAOOIV010000105.1 GCA_035384605.1 Phycisphaerae bacterium | reverse complement strand
GGCCGGTTCCCCGTCATCCGTTCCACCCCGAACACCTCGCCCAACCTCCCCACCCCGCCCATGTCCTTGGCCGGAAGGACGCAGACTTGCCGACGATCGACGGCCCCATCGCCACCCCGACGGCCGAGCCTCCGATCGAGTCGCAGGAGTCAGTCCAGTGGTTCACAACCACGGCCGGCATCGGCGGCGTGACAAGAGAACCGCTACCCGCCGGTCAGACAGTCCTGGCCACGCTGTCACTGACCATCTCGCCCGAGCCCGGAACGTACCACCTGACCCTGACGGATGCTCAGTTCGTCGACACGATCCATGTGACGCACCCGGCCACCACCGGCCAGCCGCTGGAGATCGTGGTCAGCGAGCAGTCTGTTGACTGATCTGACCTGACCGGCCGAGCAGTCATCTCGGATGATGACTTCCCTTGGCCACGTGCTGCGGAAGAAACCGACCAACTTGGCCTATGTCCCGCGCGGTTTCAAGGAAGCGTCTCGACGATGATGTTGTGATTGGTATACACGCAGATATCCGCGGCGATCGCCAGGGCTTCGCGGACGATGTCGGCGGCGGGGAGATTCGAGTGTTTGAGCAGGGCCCTCGCGGCGGCGACGGCATACATGCCGCCCGAGCCGATCCCGATGACGCCCTCCGTCGGCTCGATCACGTCGCCGCTTCCTCCGATGATCAGAGAGGTCTGGCTGTCCACGACGGCCAGCATCGATTCAAGGTGGCGAAGGACGCGGTCGGTGCGCCAATCCTTGGCCAGTTCGATCGCTGCCCGGCGAACATTACCCTTGAACTCATCGAGCTTCTTCTCGAATCGATCCAGAAGCGCGAACGCGTCGGCCGCGGACCCGGCAAAGCCGCAGATCACCTTGCCGCCGCTCAGCCGGCGGATTTTGTTGGCGTCGTGTTTCAGAGCGGTTTGGCCGATCGTAACCTGCCCGTCGCCACCGATGGCCGTCTGCTCTCCCCGCCGCACCGCCAGAATGGTCGTCGCTTGGATCGCCGTCTCACCTTGCCGCATGGTTTGTGCTCCCTTGGCGAAAAGGGGGGACTTGCACCGGCCTTTCTCAGCAGTCCGTCGTCCGATCTGCCTCAAGCACAACACTCGTCGTAGCGACTTCTGGGCGAGCCAGTCCTCCTCTTCTTGCCGGATGCTCGGCCAGTCGGAGGACCGTAGCACAATCGCCGAAGCTCCGCAACCGTTCGAACTATTTGGTGTCCAATAGTGAGGCGGATAAGATGCTCCCGCGGCCCAATCCAGGAGTTGACCCATGAACCCACGCATTCGACATGCGGTTATGCCGGCCCTGATGGTGATCTTTCTGGTCTCCGGGGCCGGCTGTCCCAAGGAATCACCGAACAAGAAGAGTCCCGAACCGAAGGGCTTAGCCCTGCCGGTTGAGCAGCCGCTCGCCCAGACACGTCCGGTCGCCACCAAGCCTGCCGAGAGCCGGCCGGTCGCGAGTCAGCCTGTCTCGACCTACGATTCCAACCCCCCGTACAGGGTCAAATTGTATGTGTCCAACCCAAGCGACAAGCAACCCGGCTGGCTGCGGATTCTCAAGCTCAATGACGAAAATCAGACCGCAACCGCCGAGGGGTTCTTCCCCGAGCAGAATGACGTCAACGTGACCACCGGCAATGTCCAGCAGATCGAGGTCCACATCAACTTCCTGCCGCTCGCTCCGCGCAAGCGGACCTTCCTGAGAGTTGATGGCCAGGTCATCGAGATCGTCACCAGGGACCGACCATACGTCGTTCTCGAACGCTCGCCGGCCGGTGTGTGGAAAGTGCTGCCGCAGAAGAAGTAGGCTTCGGCATTACGCGCCGCAACGCCGGGTAATCCGGAACGGCGAATGCAGAACAGAGAATGCTCCGTTGCCGGCGGCTTGCTCACTTCGATTCTCTCGTCCTGGTCTTGCCCCGCCGGTGCGACAGGAACCAGTCATAGAGTGCCGGGTCATCGTAGGTGCGCGTCCATGAATCGTGGCCCACTTCGGGGTAGACGGTCAATTTCACGTCGCCGCCTGCGGTCTTCAGAGCCTCGACCATTTCCTTCGATCTGCTGACAGACACCACGTTATCAGCATCGCCGTGGAAGACCCACGCCGGAACGTGAGCGATCTGTCCGGCCAGCTTCGGCTCGCCGCCGCCGCAAATCGGGGCGATCGCCGCGAAACGATCCGGCTGCGCACAAGCCAACGCCCACGTGCCGAAACCGCCCATACTCAGGCCGGTTACATAGATGCGGTCGCGATCCACTTTGTAGTCGCGCTCGATGCGATCGAGCAAAGCACCGAGCACCTCGATGTCCCACCATTGCCCGTTCGGGCATTGGGGCGAGACGACAATAAAGGGGAAGTGCTTGCCCTGTGCGATGAGCTTCGGCGGGCCGTGTATCTTGACCTTTTCGATATCGTCCCCGCGTTCGCCGGCTCCGTGCAGGAACAGTATCAGCGGCCAGCGGTCCTGAGATTCGTAATTCTCGGGCAGATACAGAAGGTACCGGCAATCAACCACGCGCTTGATCTCGACCTTCTCGGCCACCGGTTGCTGCTTGCCGGCGATTCCCGGTTTGACCTGCTCGGGTGTGCAGCCGACCGCAGCGATCACGCACCCCCCGGCGATCATTGAAACGAAGAGACGCATTGACAACCTCCGGACAAGGAATGAATGGTCCGCCGGCGCGGAACCAGCCGACTGAACCCCGAACCCTCTCTTCACGCCCCGATCCTCTGAACCACGGCCACAAGTTCCTTCACGTGCTCGATGCTGACCTGGAATGCGGCCTTCTCGACCGGCGTCATCGGCACCTCGAGCACCTTCTCGACGCCGCCCTTGCCCAGGATACAGGGTACCCCAACGAAGTAGCCGCCAATGCCGTATTCCTTGTCGCAGTAGGCCGCGCACGGCAGCACGCGTTTCTTGTCGCGGATGATAGCTTCGGCCATTTGCACGCTGGCGGCCGCAGGGGCGTAATACGCACTGCCGGTCTTCAGCAGGCCGACAATCTCGCCGCCGCCTTTGCGCGTCCGGTCGACGATGGCATCCAGCCGGTCCTTGGGGATCAGGCTCGTGACCGGGATGCCGCCGACGGCAGTGCAGCTTGGCAGCGGAACCATATCATCGCCGTGGCCGCCGAGCAGCAGCGTACTGATGTCCTCAACGCTGCACCCGAGTTCCATCGCAATGAAGGTCCGGAAGCGGGCAGTGTCCAGGATACCGGCCTGGCCCACCACCCGATGGGTCGGGAACCCGGATGCCTTCCACGCAACATATACCATTGCATCCAGCGGGTTGCTCACCACGATCACCACTGCTTGGGGGCTGTACCTGGCGGCCTGCTTGGCTACGCTGCCGACGATCTCGGTGTTCTTGGCGATCAGGTCATCGCGGCTCATTCCCGGTTTGCGGGCCAGGCCGGAGGTGATGATGATCACGTCGCTGTCGGCCGTTTCCTCGTACCGGTTGGTCCCCATGATTTCGCAGTCGAACCCTTCGATCGGCGAGGCCTCGCGCAGATCAAGCGCCTTGCCTTGGGGCAACCCCTCGACAATGTCCACCAGGACGATGTCGCCCAATTCCTTGGCTGCCGCCCAATGAGCGCAGGTCGCTCCGACGTTGCCCGCACCGATGATCGTGATCTTCGCCCGACCGGTCATTAATGCCGTCTCCTTCGCTGCTGATTGCATCTGGTCTGCGTGAGTGCGGATTGTACAGGGACCTAATACCCAGGGCCACGGCGCGGCCCTGAAGCCTCGATCTGGCCACGGATGACCGACGATCTTGAATCGCGGTGTCCAAGACAAGACGCAACTCAGGACCAGCGGAAAAGTGCCGGTCAGCAGCCTTCAGGCAGCCGCCATGCGAGGTCTCGACAACAAAGCTTTACTTCTCCATTTGTTCCTTCAACCTTCTTACAAGAGTCGCCCAATACTTTCCTCGCGGCGATACCCTTGCGACCAGTTGGAACTGTTCAACCGCCCGGACCGGGAAACATGCCCGGTGCCGAGTCTCCTCCGCGAGGCAAGCCTCTCATTCCGGACTGAAGAGTAACCCCGCGCACGGGCGTAAGAGTCCGTGAGCCGGTTTCACATCGGGTGCTTTCTCTTGGAAACCGGCTTTGTCAGCCGATAAGAGGTTTTCAGGTGCCTCATTCGGGTTGCACCGGCGACGAGAAAACGCCCCATCTGATTGCCCGAGAGGCTTGGAATTGCTATACTTAAGTAGAGTTCTGGCGAAAGCGAGGGCATGGGTTTAGGATGCTGACTCTTCATGTACCAGTATCGGGGCGACCGCCGCAGGAACCGGCTATCGGTCCTGCCCCGTGGATCGTGGTCTCGCCGCCCGGTCCCATGACCGCCTTGGCCTTGGCCCACGACCGGCGCGTAGCGGCCTCTCCCAGCGGTTGGCCCTACCCGCTCGTCGTCCGCCGCGCCAGGGGTTCGGTGGTTGAGGATCTCGACGGCAATCGTTACCTCGATTTCACCGCCGGGGGCTTGGCCTTTGTTGCCGGACACGCACACCCGATGGTCGTGCGGGCCATCCAGGAGCAGGTCGAACGAATGGCCAAAGCGTGCAGCGGCGAATTCACCAGCGAGCCGCTGATGGGGCTGGCTCGCAAACTCGCCCAGCTCGCCCCAACCCGTGGTGAAAACCGCGTGCTCTTCTCGAACAGCCGAATGCAATCGCTCGAAGTGGTGTTGCGAATGGCTCGAAGACGCAACACCCGAAGGCGCATCGTCACGTTCAACGGTAATTCGCACAATCGCGGCTTGGCCGCGATTACCCTCGAGTTCGGCAGGCCACGTCACCGGCGCCGGATTCCACCCGAGGCCTGGGTTGTTGACAGCCTGCCATATGGCAACGTCGCGGCGGTGCATGATTATTTCCGGAGCGGCCTGGGCGACGAGGTCGGGGTGCTCTTCGCCGAGCCGATGCTCACCGAGGAAGACTACCATGTCCCGAGTTCCGATTTCCTGCCGGAACTCCGCAGAGTCTGCGACGAGCACGACGTCCTGCTGGTGATCGATGAAACGCGCACCGGCATGGGTCGTACCGGCCGCATGTTCGGCTGTGAACATTTCGCCACCCAGGCCGACGTACTCCTCGCGGCAACCGGCTTGAACAGCGGCATGCCGATTCACGCCCTGATCGCCCCTGAAACCCTGTTAAGCAGTGACGAAGGCTTGGTCACCGCTCCCTACGTGGGCAATCCGGTGAGTTCTGCCGCCTCGCTCGCTTCGGTTGAGGCCCTCGAAAAGCACCTGATTGCGAATGCCGCCCGGCTTGCGCCGATCTTCATCTCCAAGCTCGAACAGATCGATGGTCGCCGACGCTGCCTCGGCTCGCCTCGGGGTATGGGTTTTCTGCTGGCAGTAGATGTCCGCAAGCCCCGCCGTTCGCAGACCTCGGCCGCGCAACTCCGCGAACGCATCATCACCGAATCATTCCGGCGCGGCCTCCTTTTGTGGGGCTGCGGCGATACCACCATCCGTTTTTGCCCGCCGCTGTGTATCAACCAGGCCCAGTTGGAAGTCGGTCTCAATGTGTTTGAGGAGGCCGTCGCCACCGTCGCAAGCTGAAGAGCAACCACGGGCCCAGAGGCATCGGTGGCACACAATTCCCCGCCCATTGAGCAAGGCAATCGACTTGACTTCGGTTATAATGACCGACTGTGCGGTCGGCATGTCAATTGGGGCGGGCACTGGAAGCGACGCGCCACGTCGGGCAGGGGAGTCCCGGCTCCCAAGCTCGTTGCCGCCGCATAGTCCTCATGTTGATTCAAGTCAGACCGGTTGTCGAGGACGACGTCATGCGCAGTCCGGAAGTCGAAAAGACGGATTGGATCCAAGTGCTTGCCCACCTGGAAGGCGATCCGCGCGCGGTGGCCCTTGTCCCCATGCTTCGTCTGCACTGGTTCATTCGCCTGAGGTGGATCTTCCTCGCCGGCGCCGTGGCCGCTCTGGCCTTGGAGCGCTTCGTCGCACCGGTTACTCAGCGTCCCTTTGACTTGGCCGTCGTCCTGATCGTGCTGGCCCTGGTCAACCTTGTGTGGCTCATCGTCTCACGATCCCTGTTTCGTCACGTGACTCGCGATCCGAAGGCCCTTCGCGCACAAATCGAGCGGCTCGCATGGTTCGCGAACGCCCAAGTGGCCACCGACCTGTTACTGTTAACCGCCATTTTGCGATACACCGGCGGTGTCGAGAATCCGGTGGCGATCTTTTACCTGTTCCACATGTCCATTGTCTCCTTGCTTCTCAAGAGATGGCATGCCGTGCTGCAGGGCATCTGGGCGTGGGCGCTTTATGCCGTGCTGGTCATCGGTGAATGGCGCGGGTGGCTCGCACCCCATTATGACTTCCTGCCGTCCGTTTCCGTGGGGCTCTATGCTCGGCCGGAATACGTCCTGGCGGCTCTGGTCGTGGTCGCATGCGGCATTTTCGGCACGCTCTACTTTACACTGCACATCGCGGGCCACTTCCAGACCCAGGAGCGCCAACTCCAACAGGCGAATGCCGCACTGAAGCAATCACAACGGGCCATCCAGGACCTGCAGCGCCGTCGATCCCGCTTCATGCAGACGGCGGCACATCAGCTCAAAAGCCCCTTGGCGGCGATTCAAACCATGGTCGAGCTGGTTCGAACGGGGTTGGTGCCGCCCGAGGCGGTCTCCGGAACTTGCGAGAAGATCATTCATCGGTGTCAGGAAGGCATCGCCCAGGTCACCGAGCTGCTCACGCTGGCACGAGTGCAGGAGGCAGACCCTTCCCGTCACCGGCAATCAGGGTCCGATGTCCGGGAAACCGTCAACGAACTGTTCGGACGGTTCAGACCCCTGGCAGACAGCAAACAGATCAAGTTGGTCTGTTCCATGCCGTCCGACGAAGAACTGACGGTTTGTGTCGACCCGCGAGACCTGCGTGATTGTATCGGCAACCTGATCGATAACGCCATCAAGTATACGCCCGGCCCGGGTAGCGTGACCGTAACCGTGATGCCGGAGCGATCCAACGGCGAACTCATGGCCGTGCTCGTCAATGTCACCGACACCGGTATGGGAATCGATCCCCACCTTGCGGTGTCGCCGGACGGCGAGCCGGGCCACGAGGCGGTTTTCGATGCGTTTCGACGAGGTGGAAACGTGGTCGCGGCAGGAATTCCCGGCACCGGCTTGGGCCTTTCCATCGTCCGTGAGGTCGTCGAGCAGGCGGGCGGGCAGATCGTCGTGAGTTCATGTCCCGGCCAGGGATCGAGCTTCACGCTCACCTTCCCCTCGCCCTCCGGCAGCATCCGTCAACCGCAGGTCCGCAATACACGCGCCAGTCAGGTGGTGCTTGAGGAATCAGAAGCCCCCGCCGCACCCCAGGATTGATTCAATGTCGCCGGTGTTCTCAGGTTAAGACTCCACGGCCGGCCGTTCGAGAATCCATTTCACCGCTTCACGGACCGTGGGCGGGTCGAACGGCTTCTCCAGGAATAAATCGCCCGACGCCGTGCCCGGGCACACCTCGCTGTAGTAATCCTGTCCGATCTGCTCACCGATGGCCGAGATCATGATGATCGGAATCCCCTTGAGCTTCTCGTCGTGTCGCATCTCGCAGGCGACTCTCAGGCCCTCAGAAGGGTCCGCAAGCATGATGTCCAGCAGAACGAGATCGGGACGCTGCCGCCGCATGGTCTCCAGACCGTGTGATCCCGTTCGACAGCACGTGACCTCGTAACCCTCCGGCTCCAGGATCATCTTCATCACCAGATGCATGTCCGGGTCGTCATCGATCAAAAGAATTCGGCGGCTCATGATTGTGATCTCCTGTCGCCCTCCCTGGCCCGTTGCGAGATCGGGCTGCGCAACCGGCACCGCCGCTGGCCGACGACCGACGCCCAGGTCGAACGCGACCGGCAGACGTGTTAGCCGGTTGCTACCAGTTGAAGCCTGGCGCTCTCCAAGCGACTGCTCAGCGTCTTGGCGACCTGCTTGAGCAAGCGATAACCAAGAAGGCTGTCCTTCTCGCAGAGCGCTCGCATGGGGGCGGCCTCGAGATACAACGCACGACCGGATGCGCGGGCGACGCAAGTGGCCGTATGTCGATGGGGTTCGACAAAGGCGGACCATCCGGTGATCTCCCCGCCGACAACTGTGTCCACCACGCACTGCCTCCCACCCTGCAACTGATAGATGACGTCGATCTCGCCCTGCCGCACGACGCACATCCAGCGTACCGGGTCGCCCTCGTGCCAGAGCACCTCGCCGGCCTTGAAATCCCGTTCTTCGGCGATCGCCGCAAGGGCCTTGAGGCTGTCTACGGGCACGCCGGCCAGGCAAGCCAGGGATCGCAGAGTCTCCACAGGTACCATTGATTTAACTCCATGCTGTCAAGAGTTTCAACACACTCTCCGCCGCCCGGCTGATGCCCGACCGCACGGCCGGAGTGCACTGTTGACCGAATGTCAGCACTTCCGCCGCTTCGACCGCCACAATGCGGATGTTCTCATCAGCCGGCAGTCGGGCCCCTGCCTGACGACCGAGGGCCAGAGCCGTACGAAGATCGGCGTCATGAAACGAACCGCTGTGCCGTGTGGGAATGTCCCGAACGGTCAGGACGTGAACCGCGCCGGGCCGCCCACCCGTGCAGATCGCATCGACGAGAATGACGCGGTCGAAACCAATCATACGTTCCATGACGCCCAAACCGCCGCAATAGTCTTCATCCAGTTGGACGTTCGGCCACCCTGCAACTTGCGGCCGCAGATGGTCGATCACCCGAAGGCCCACACTGTCGTCGGTGAGAAGAGGGTTTCCCAAGCCCAGCACCAGTGTGGGCCCCTCGCCCGATGCCCGCCCCTGCGAACAGGCTGCAAGGGCGTTAGTCATCGAACCGGTTCTCCGATCCCCCGCCCTTCCCCTCGCGACAGGCGATGAACCGTTCTCCCGTCCGCAGAATGAATGACGACGGTCATCGGCATTTGACCGGGCAGGCAGTGTGTGGCACAACCGAAGCACGGATCGTAAGCCCGAAACGCCATCTCAATCTTGTTGAGCAGGGCCTCGCTCACCGCCGTTCCTTTTCGGATCAGACTTCGAGCAGCCGTCTTGATCGAGAGCTGAATCGGTGCGTAGTTGTTGGTCGTGCCCACGATCAGGTTCACCCGCGTCAATATGCCGCGTTCGTCGGTCCAATAATGATGCGTCAGCGTGCCGCGCGGGGCCTCCACGCTGCCGACGCCTTCATCCGGCGTCTCGCTCGGCAGCACGCGATATTCCTTTCCCGTGATTCCTGGATCAGTGGCGAGCTCGACCCATCGCTCCGTGGCATACAGCAGCTCGATTAACCGAGCCCAGTGAGTGGCCAGCGTGTGGTTCACCGGCTTTCCGCCCAGCGCGTCGTACATCCGCTCGTATTCCTGCTGAGCCAGCGGGGTCGCCATGCCCTCAGCAGCGTTCAGTCGCGACAGCGGCGTAGCCTTGTACAAGCCCGAGTCCTCGCCGTCGACGAATCCCTTCCAGCCGATCTTCTTGAGGAAGGGAAACTTCAGGTAGGACCAGGGCTCCACGTGCTCGGCGATGTACTCGCGATATTCACGGGGATGGTACTTGGCGTGTTCCCGCCCGTCAGGGCCGACGATGCGAATCATGCCGTCGTAGAAGTTCACGCGATTCTGGGCGTCAACGGTGCCCATGTTGTACGTCCGGTGCGTGTATGCGTCGCTCTGGATGAGCTTGACATACTCGGAGTTGCCGAGGACAACCTGGTTAAAGAGCTGCAGGGAAAACTTAGCGAACTCGATGGCGTCGCGCCCGAGCCGTTCGATCTCCCGTCGTTGCTCCTCGGTAATGCCCCGGCTGACGCCGCCCGGAACGGCCCAGTTCGGATGTACCGCCCGCCCGCCGATCATCTTGATCAGGCCGTGCCCGTCGGCCCGCATCTTGATGACTCTGCCGGCGATCTCCATGCCGACTTTCTTGATGACCCCGAGAATGTTGCGCTCCTCTTTAGGCGCATCCGGTCCCATGACGAAGTCCGGTCCGCCGAGGGCGTAGAAGTGAGTCGTGTGGTCCGTGGCGCAAAATATGGAGTAGAACATCTCACGCAGCTTCTTGCCGGTCGGAGGAGGCTCCACGTGAAACAAAGCATCCAGCGCCTTGGCCGCGGCCATGTGGTGAGCCTCGGGGCAGACGCCGCAGATGCGCGAGGTCAGGTTCGGCATGTCCTCGGCCGGACGCCCCACGCAGAATCGTTCAAAACCGCGAAGCTCGGGGATTTGCAGGAAGGCATCGGCAACATCGCCTGTTTCGTCAAGGAATATGTCAATCTTTCCGTGTCCTTCGAGGCGCGTGATCGGGTCGATGACAATGTGCTTGGCTGTCATGGTCACTTGCTCCTTTCCTCTGCAGGTTTGGGCAAGGGTAACTCATGCCGTTGCGCGTCCGGGATTGCTGCCGCCCGTCGCAGAAAGCCGTGGGGCAGACCGAACCGATAGAAAGTGCCCACCGGGTCAGGGATACCCTGGCGGATGATCTCATCAATCTCGTCCGGGTCGGTTGCGTCGATCACCGATGCGAGCGCACTCATCAGCCTGGCTCCAAAGTCCTCCACGCCGGCGTTCGGACCGTAACATCCGATGCACGGCGAATTCACCTGGGGGCATAAGGCCCCGCAACCGGCCCGGGTGGCCGGTCCGCAACAGAGTAGCCCCTGCTCCAGGAGGCACTTATCCTCGTCGGGAATAACCTCCCAAGTCCGCTTGAACCGCTTGATCTTCTTCTCTTCCCGCTTGCGCTGGCATTCGTCGCACACCGTCGTTTCCGGGCCGATTACCGACCCTGGCGGCGGCAGCTTTCCCTCAAGAATCGCCGCCACGGCGTCCCAGATTCTTGGTGCTTCCGGGGGGCAGCCGGGAAGGTAGTAATCCACCTTCACGGTTTGCCCGAGCGTCCGCACGGTGTCATAAAACACCGGCAGCGTCAGGCGATAGCCGTTGACCCGCGTGTCCGCGACGGGAACCGCCTCGTTCGGATTGTCCACCGACGGGCAATCGATGTAGCAGGTCTCGAAGATCTCCTTGCGGTTCGTGAGGTTCGCCAGGCCCGGGATACAGCCCTCGTATGCGCACGATCCGAACGCCACCAGGACCTTTGACTTGCGTCGCAACAGCCCGGCCATGTATTCCTGTTCGCTGGTCCGAATGCCGCCGTTGAACAGGCAGACGTCGATGGTGCCGTCCGCCATCTTTTCAACATCGCGGGCCTTGGTGTCCATGATGCACGGACAGAAAACGATGTCGAAGGCGTTCGCGACGTCGAGTATCTTTTCGTTCAGCGCGAGAATCGAAATCTCGCATCCTCCGCACGAGGCGGCCCAATAAATGGCGAGTTTGCCTTTTTCACTCATCTCGACACCTCCATGGCTTCCTCGTGCTCATGAAGTATCCTCTCCACGTCGTCCAGGTGGGCGCCATCCTCGGCCCAGTTTCGCCGCCAGTTCAGCGGGCCGAGCGTTCGGACGTCCTCGACCATCTCGTCGATCACCTCGGCCAGATGACTCGCCTCGCCTGCCGACGCCCAGACCAGGCGGACGCGTCTTTCATCAATCCCGAATGCCCGCAACGTGTGCCTGAGCATCGTGAACCGCCGGATGGTCTTGTAGTTCTGCTCGATGTAGTGGCATTCGCCGGGATGGCAGCCGGCCACCAGAACCCCGTCGGCACCCAGCGAGAGAGCCTTGAGAATGAAGGCGATGTCCACCCGGCCGCTGCACATCAGGCGAATGATGCGGACGTTGGGAGAGTGCTTGATCCTTGCGGTGCCCGCCCCGTCGGCCGCCCGGTACGAGCACCAGTTGCAGAAGAAACCGATGATCTTCGGCTCGAACGTTTCTTGTTCCATGATACGACTCCTACACGGCAACCGGTTCCGACGGCTTTCCCGACGCACCGGCGATCAATTCATTCTCACCCCCGGCGTCGCAGAGCAACCCCTCAAGCTCGGCCAGGATCTGTGCGTTACTGAAATGGGCCCCGGAAATGGCCCCCGCCGGACAGGCCGCGACGCAAGTTCCGCACCCTTTGCACAACACCGCATTGATTCTGCTGACCTTTTCATCTTCGATGAAGTCAATGGCGTTGAACGGGCACAGGTTGTTGCAGATGCGGCATCCCGAGCAATGGTCCTCATCAATGCCGGCGACCACCGGCTCGATCATCACCGTGCCCTTGCTGATCATGCCCTGCACGCGAGCGGCCGCGGCGGCTCCTTGACCGACCGCGTCAGGGATATCCTTCGGTCCCTGGCAGGCCCCGGCGATGAAAATCCCCTCGGTCATCGTCGCGATGGGATCAAGTTTCGGGTGTCGCTCGATGTACCAGCCGGCCGTGCTGCATGAAATGCCGACCTTCAAACCGGTTTCCCTCGCGTCGCGCCGGGGCTCGATCGCTCCCATCAGCACTACCATATCGACCGGGATGCGCCGCTGCTTCCGAAGCAAGGTGTCCTCGACCTGAACGATGAGCTTGCCCTCCTCGTTCGGAAAGCGGGCAATATCGGTCACCTCGGCCACCTTCCCGCGAACAAAAAGCATCCCCTCATCGAGCAGCCGCCAGTAGAATTCCTCGTAGTCCTTTTTGTTGGGGCGCATATCGATGTAGCACGCGTACACCTTGGCCCCCGTCTTCTCCATCACCAGGTGCCCCAGCTTGAGGGACAGCATGCAGCAGATGCCTGAGCAGTACGTGTTGTAGCGATGGTCCCTGCTGCCAACGCAGTGGACGATGCAGACCGATTGGGGCTCGGTCACGCCGTCGCGAAGCACGATCTTGCCGCCGGTCGGCCCGGAGGCGTTGCACATCCGCTCGAATTCAAGGCTGGTAAAGACGTTCGCCAGACGGCCGTAGCCGTACTGCGGAATGCGCCGGCAGTCGAACAGGTCCCAACCGGTGGCAAGAATGATGTTGCCGACGCGGACTTCCAGGATCTCATCCTCTTGATCGAAGTCGATGGCATGCGTGGGACACACCTTCTCGCAGACCCGGCACTTGCCTCGCTCGAACCAGATGCACGACTTGGTGTCGATCACCGGCACCTTCGGCACCGCCTGCGGAAACGGCGCGTAAATGGCCTTGCGGTATCCCATGCCGGCCTCGAAATCCTCGTCGACGACCTTGCGCGGGCATTTCTCCGTGCACAGTCCGCAGCCGTTGCAGTCGGCCTCCTTGACGTGCCGGGCCTTCCGGCGGATTCGAACGTGAAAGTCGCCGATCGAGCCGGACACCTCCTCCAGCTCCGAGTAGGTCAAGAGCTTGATATGATCGTGCTGGCCCACCTCGGACATCTTCGGCGTCAGGATGCAGGCGGCGCAGTCAAGCGTCGGAAAGGTTTTGTCATATTGCGCCATGTGGCCGCCGATGCTCGGCTCCCGTTCGAGCAGGTACACCGGATAGCCGGCATCGCCCAGTTCCAGGGCCGCTTGGATGCCTGCGATGCCGCCGCCGACGACCAAGGTGTGCTTGTTTACCGGGACCGGCATGGGTTCAAGCGGCTGATGATGCTGGACCCTCGCCACCGCCCCGGCCACCAGCGTTTTGACTTTCTCCGTTGCCGTCTCCTTGTGCTTGGTCACCCACGAGACGTGCTCGCGAATGTTGGCCATTTGCAGGAGGAACGCATTCAGACCGGCGTTTGCACAGGCCCGGCGAAATGTCTTCTCATGCAGATGCGGCGAGCAGGCCGCCACTACCACACGCGTCAGGCCGTGTTCCTTGATGTCCTCTTGAATCATCGCCTGCCCCAACGAAGAACACAGGAACTTGTAGTCCCGTGAAACGACAACGCCGGGCAGTCTTTCACCGGCCCATCGGGCGACTTCCTCCACGTCCACGGTGGCGGCGATGTTGCTGCCGCAGTGGCAGACGTAAACGCCCACACGTTCTGTTCCGTCACGGCGTGCTTGTTCAGCCATCGATCTGGCCTCCTCTGAAAATCGGCTATCCCCGGCCCGGGCACAGTGCCTGTCAGGCACTTGTCGTCGCCGCCTCGATCGGCGCGACGGCGTTTTCTTCTCTCGTCGCCTCTTCCACGAGTTCGATCAGGTCCTTCACGACAATCGTGCCCTCAAGTCCGGCCGTCTTGACGGCGTCGCGATACATGGTCAGGTCCTTCGGACAGGCAACCACGAAGATCTGCACCCCGTCCAGCCCCGCCGCTTCTCGCACGCGGCTCTCGCTCGGGCGCTCTTTGATCTGTCCCTCGTCCATCCAGATCCGCCCGCCGCCGGCTCCGCAACACAGCGCCCGGTCGCGGTTCCGCGGCATCTCGACCACCCGGCACCCGATGGCCTCGAGCACGCGCCGGGGCGCGTCATAAACGTTGTTGTAACGTCCTAAGTAGCACGGATCGTGATAGGTGACCGTGCAGCCCAGCTTGCGTCGGATCGGCAGGGTCCCTTCGCGAATGGCCCGATCAAGCAGTTCTGAATAGTGCAGAATCTGAACGGCGCGACCATTCCACGGGTATTCGTTTTTCAGCGTGTTGTAGGTGTGCGGATCGGTCGTGACGATCTCCTGGAACTCGCACTTGTTCATGGCGACCGAGTTTTTCTGAACGAGCAGCTCAAACAGCCCCTCCTCGCCGCTCCGGCGGACGTCATTGCCCGCGTTCCGCTCGGCATCGTACAGAAGAGCGAAATCCACGCCTGCCCGCTGGAAAACGCGAGCGGCAGCCATCGTGGCTTCCGTCAGGGCGGGGTTGTATGACGCATAATCGCCGACAAACCACAGCGTACGCGCGGGCTGTTTGCGGATGTCCTTGATCTTGAAATCCAGGCCGGTCGTCCACTTTGCCCGCTGCTTGTCCGACTTGCCGAACGAGTTGCCGTATCGCCGGAGATTGCTCAGTGCGCCGGTCAACTGGTTGTCGGCCCGCTGTTGGGCCAGCAGGAACCGTCGCATATCCAGAATCAAATCGACGTGCTCGATCAGCACGGGACACTCGGTCGCACAAGCCCGGCACGTGGTGCAAGCCCAGGCCGTCGGATCTTCCACGACACCGCCGACAAATGCGGGCATGCCGTTGCCGGCCATCGATTTCGCCGTGGGGGCAAGCGAATCCTTGATCGCCAACACCAGTTTCTTGGGAGACAACGGCTGACCGGCCCCATACGCCGGACAAGCGTCCTGGCACCGCCCGCATTCCGTGCAGGCATCGCCTTGCATAAGCTGTGCCCAGGTGAACGCCCTCAGCGTTCCCGCGCCCCCGCCGTCAGTCGCGGCAGCGGGCGCCGCCCGGCCGATCGGCCGATCGATGGGAGAGAAAAAGACATTCAGCGGGGCCGTCAGCACGTGCAGCAGAGGACCGATCGGAATCACGACAAACAACAATCCGACCAGAGCCACATGCCCAAGCCACATCGCCAAGTGCAGTTGATCGATCGCGGCGGAAGACAACCCGGATGCCAGCCAGATTTGGGCGGTGACCCAGCCCGCAGGCGTCCACCAGGCAAGCGAGGGCGTCCATCCGGGTTGCAGCATCGGATCCTTGGCTACCGCGGCGAGCCGCAGCGACTCCGTCAGCAGTCCGCTCAGAACAACCACGAAGACCAGCCCCAGCGAGAAGCTGAAAGCTCTCGTGAGCGTCAGCCGCTCAGGTCGTTGCAAAAATCGCCGATATGCCGCCAACAGAATGCCGACGAGCGCCAGGGCCGTAAAGACGTCAAGCAGGACCTTGAATCCCAGGTACACGGGCCCGCGGAGGAACCGCACGAGATCCGCGTCAATCGTGGCCAGTGCCGTACCCAGAAAGAAGACAAAGAACCCCCACGCGATGGCGACGTGAGCAAAGCCGGGAAACCGCTGGCGGAGTACCTTGACCTGGGCGATAGCGTATTTGGCCACCCGCCGTAGACGCAGACCGATGTGATCCCATCGGCGTTCGGGACGGCCGACCTTCCACCACAACCGGGCTCGGGCCCCAAGACGCCATATCAGTACCACCGCGCAGGAAATCGGAACGACGTAGCCGAGCAAATGCACGCCGTGCGGTATGCCCCAGAAGTTGATACGCTCGATCATCGCACTGCCCTACGCACAGTGAATGTGTTTGATCTTGTCCGTCAGAACCGGAACGAATTCGAGCACGTCCACGGCCGCACCCACATGCGCAAATCCGTAAATCGGGGCCTTCTCGTCGCGATTGATCGCGACGATCATCTCGGCATCGCGCATGCCTTCGGCGTGTTCGGGCGCCCCGCTGATGCCCAGGGCGAGATACACCTTGGGCTTAACCTGCTTGCCCGATTTGCCTACCAGGCGAGTTGTCGGCAGCCAACCTTGATCGATGACCGGCCGGGACCCTGACACGACGCCTCCCAGCGCCTTGGCCAGTTCTTCCGCCATCGCCAGGTTGTCCTTGTTCTGGATTCCCCGACCGACCGAAACGATGATCGCCTGCTTGGTGATATCCACGTCGCCGGCGGGAGGCTCGATGTATCGCTTGAAGCGGGTACGCAGGGCGTCAAGACCTTCAGGCGCGGGCAGACTCTCCACCGGCGCGGCCTTGACAACCTTGCCTTGCTCCGCTTTGTAACCGCCCGTCATGACGGTTGCGATGCAGCAAGGACCCGGAAGCGGTCCTTCGGCAATGATCTTCCCCCCGCAGATCAGACTGGAGTAATGCGGCTCGCCGCCCTCTGTGGTAAATGTCCGACACGACACCGCAATCGGCGCCCCCAGCCGCTGCGCCACCCCGCAGGCAATGTCGGTTCCCGTCGCGGTGTGCCCGAACAGCCCCACCCGTGGCGTGTGTCGGCCAAAGATCTCCGCCACCACGTGCAAATAGGCTTGCGGATTGAACTCGACCAGCGCCGGATCATCCACACACACCACCCGGTCGGCCGCCCCCAGTGATGCGGTCATGCGCTCGACCTGGTGGCCGATCAGAAACGCCGACAGCCTCGTTTTCAATCCGTTTGCCAGTTGGCGCCCGGCCGCCAGCATGGTGTAAGTCAGTTCGGTCACTTCGCCTCGAAGCGTCTCCGCAACAACGCAGACTTCGCCGGTCATGCTGATGTCTCCTCAGGCAAGAATGCCTTGTTCGCGCAGCCGGTTGGCCACGGCCTCCGCAATCTGTTCCAAAGTTCCTTCGATCATTTCCGCATGAGCCCCCGTCTCGGGCACGGACATGCGCGACACCGGAAGTGAGCCGCCGATGGGCGTCTCGGGGGCCTCGATTTCGTCAATCGTCGCCGATCTCATCGCCTCCATCACCTTGCTGGTGACCACGTAACGGGGCG
>DAOOIV010000104.1:2907-17375 GCA_035384605.1 Phycisphaerae bacterium | reverse complement strand
AACAACATCGGCAAAGGCGTCAAAACCGCTACAATGAATGTCAACACGACCTAGTAACCTCCCATGTCCCAACCCATCGACATCCTGTTTGACGACGAGCACCTGGTGGTGGTGAACAAACCCGCGGGCATGTTGACCGTTCCGGGCCGGCAGGGAGGCGTCTCGCTTCGCGAGATCCTGATGCGCGACCGGATGAAAGACACTACCCTGCTGTTCGTTCACCGCCTCGACCGCCACACCAGCGGCGTCCTGCTGATGGCCAAGACACAGCAGGCCCAGAGTTTCCTCTCGGTACAGTTCCAGAAACGTGAGGTCGAAAAAGACTACCTTGCCCTGGTCAGCGGCAGCCCCGAAGACGACAGCGGCGTCATCCACGCCCCGCTCGCGCCGCATCCGCGTCTGACCGGCGTGATGGTCATCAACCAGCGCAAGGGCAAGCCGTCGGTGACCCGGTGGCGGGTCGAGGAGCGGCTCGGACCGGTGACTCTGCTGCGATGCCGCCCGCTGACCGGCCGTCAGCACCAGATTCGCGTCCACCTCAAGGCCCTGGGGCTGCCGCTGCTCGTCGACCCGGTGTATGCGGACAGCTCGGCCTTTTTCCTGTCACAGCTCAAGCCCAACTATCGGCCAAGCGCCAAGCACGAGGAGCGCCCGCTCATCGACCGCCTGAGCCTGCACGCCCAGTCGTTGACCTTCGTCCACCCCGGCACCCAAACCCGCATGCGCGTCGATGCCCCGCTGCCCAAGGACTTCCGAGCTGTGCTGACACAGCTCCGCAAACTCCGCGACGCCCAATCCTGATGCCTTCCTTCCCCCCTTGGCAAGGGGGGATCGAGGGGGGTCAATAGCAGGGCCGGCCTCAACGAACTGCGATCGCGACGAGCAGAAGAACACAGTTGCCGAGTTGGATGCAAAGATGCGGAATGCGCACGCAGAGCGGAACGGCCCTCGCATGGCTCTTGTTTATCGACACAAAACCTTCGTTGGTGAGTTCGAGGCGTGCGGTGGCCCGTGTACTTCTTGCGTTCAGCCTTCCTCTTGCACGCTTGATGAAAGCTTGGCCAAACGCATTGCGCAAGCCTCATGTCAGAAGTCCTGTGGAGATCATGCCTGCTCTACACCCACTCCAGCTTGCCAATCGTACTCCACGGCACAAGCTTGACCTCGTCCCGGCTCTGCGCAGCCGAGCCGCCGTGGATGACGATCGCCTCGGTCTGACGCAGGGGTTTCAGGATCTCTTGCACGCGCCGGGCACTCTTGAGCATGTCGCCGGTGACGGTTTGCCCGGCCTTGGCTTCCACGATGGTCAACTTCCTTCCCTGCTCGACAATCAGATCTGCCTCGATCCCGTGCTGGTCGCGATAGTAGAACAGGTGGCCGTGTTCTCCCTGGTTGACGCGGTGCTTGAGGATCTCCGACACGACCCAGCTCTCGAAGACGGCGCCCCGTAGCGGGTGGGTCCGCAGTTCATCGGCGCTGCGGATGCCCAGAAGCCAACACACCAGGCCGCTGTCAAGGAAATGGAGCTTGGGCATCTTCACCAGCCGCTTGGCGATATTGCCGCTGAACGCCGGAAGACGAAAAGCGATGAAGCAAGTCTCCAGCACCGACAACCACGCCTTGACCGTCGGCTGGGCGATGCCGCAGTCGGAGGCCAGAGAAGACATGTTGAGCATCTGTGCCGTCCGCCCGGCGCAAATGCCGAGAAACCGCTGGAAGCTGGTCAGGTCGCCCACGTTCGAGACCGTGCGAACATCACGCTCGACGTAGGTCGCTACGTAGGATGCATACCAGTCCTTCGGGTCGAGTTTCCGGTCGAAAACACCGGGGTAGCTTCCCGAGAAGATGACCTCGTCCAGAGACCTGGGATGGCGTTTGAAGCGGCGGACTTCGCCGTGCACCAGCGGAAGAAGCTGCATCACCGCCGTGCGGCCGGCCAGCGACTGGCTGACCGATTCCAGGAGGGCCAGATTCTGCGAGCCGGTCAGAATCCATCGGCCCGGTTTGCGTTCGGCGTCGATCATGCCCTGCAGGTAGGAGAGAATCTGCGGACAGCGTTGCACCTCGTCGATGATGGCCCCTTTGGGAAACTGTGCCAGGAATGCACGGGGGTCTTCACTGGCAAAAGCTCGCACGTCGGGCGATTCAAGGTTAGCGACCGGGTGATCGGCAAACACGGCCTGACACAACGTCGACTTGCCGCTCTGGCGGGGCCCGGTAAGAGTGACCGCCGGGAACGACTTGGCCGCCTTCTTGAGCCTGGGTTCAAGATCGCGCTTGATCATGAGCCTGATGATACCTCCGCTCTGTGCTATTTCAAGATCGGATCTTGAAACACCCCACAACAGTTGCCGTTCTCCGGCCCCCCGTTCAGCCCCCTGGGTCGACCCGCCGACCGGGCGCAAGCCCTTGTTTCCATCGGGTTTGCATGCCCGCAAGCCCGCCGCTTGCATCCCAATCCACCGAGCCCTAGATTGATCGATTCGCCGGACGGTCTGGCCCGTCCGATCGATCGGTCAGTAGGGCCGACGCCCTCGTCGGCCCCCAGCTTGGCTGAACGCTGACGGCTGATTGCTGACAGCTTTAGTTTGCCGGAGAGCGACCCCCTGCGACTCTCCCTTATGAAGGGGGAGAGGGGAGATCGTGTGGAGGCACGGTCAATGAGTGATGTTTTCAGAATCGGACTGATCGGCTGCGGAACGGTCGGACAGGGCGTGGTCCGCATCATCCAGGCCGAGGCCGCCGAAATCGAGCGAAAGACCGGCGTTCGGCTGGAACTGGCCCGCGTCGTGGACAAGGACCCCGCCCAGGCCGCCAAGGTCAACGTCCCGGTCGGGCTGGTCAGCACCAGCGCCTCCGACGTCTTCAACGACAAAACCATCAATGTGGTGGTTGAGCTGGTCGGCGGAACGACCGTCGCCAAAGACTTCGTGCTGGCGGCACTCAACGCAGGCAAGAGCGTGGTGACCGCCAACAAGGCCCTGTTGGCCAAGCACGGCAGGGAGATCTACGCGACCGCCCGGCGGAACAATTGCTGCGTGGCGTTTGAGGCAAGCGTCGGCGGGGGCATCCCGCTGATTCTGCCGCTGCGCACCGGTCTGATCGCCAACCGCATCAACGCCATCTACGGCATTCTCAACGGCACCTGCAACTACATCCTTAGCGAGATGAGCCGGAACGGCAAACCCTACGCAATGGCGCTCGCTGAGGCCCAGGCCGCCGGCTACGCCGAGCTGGACCCGACGCTTGACGTCAACGGCACCGATACCGCCCACAAGCTCGCCGTCTTGGCATCGCTGGCCTTCTGCTGCGACGTGGACTTCGGGGCCCTGCACATCGAGGGTATCGATCAGCTCGATGCGATCGACCTGGCCGCCGGCAGGGAACTGGGCTACGTCTGCAAGCTGTTGGGCATCGCTCAGCGGACCGACGACGGCATCAGCCTGAGAGTTCATCCCTCGTTCGTTTCAAAAAAGCACCCGCTGGCCTCGACCAGCGGCTCGTTCAACGCCGTCAGCGTCTATGGCAATTGGGTCGGCCACGCGCTCTTCTACGGTCGCGGAGCCGGCAGCAAGCCGACCGCCAGCGCCGTCGTGGCCGACATCGTCGACATCGCCATCGGCAACGCCGGCCGGACCTTCGAGCGCTTTCGAGTGCTCAGCGACGTGACCGGCCCGCCCAAGTACGTGCCGATGGAACAGCTTCGCTCGCGCTACTACATCCGGCTTAAGGTCGTGGATCGCCCCGGCGTGATGGCCGCGTTCACCAGGGTTTTCGGTGACCGGCAGATCAGTCTCAAGGCCGTCACTCAGCATGAGACGCCGCAGGTGCCCGGCGACAGAACCGCGACCGTCGTGGTGCTGACCGACGTCGCCCAGGAGGGCCACGTCCAGGCGGCGTTGAAAGAAATCGGTTCGCTCGATATCGTGCGCGAGTCACCGGTCATGATCCGGGTGGTTGAGGAACACGAAGAGTATCCGACATGAAGTACGCAATCATACTGCCCGACGGGGCCGCCGACGAGCCAATCCCGCAGCTCGACGGCAAGACCGCCTTGGAAGCGGCCCGCATCCCGAACATGAACTGGATCGCGGCCACCGGGCGGTCCGGCCTCGTCCGCACCATCCCCGAAGATTTCACTCCCGGCAGCGACGTGGCCACGCTCAGCGTCATCGGCTATGACGTCAGGGCCCACTACACCGGCCGGGCGCCCCTTGAAGCGGTTGCCAACAACATCAGCCTTGGCCCTGACGACCTCGTCTTCCGCTGCAACCTGGTCACCATCATCGACGGGCGCATGGAAGATTTCTCGGCCGGACATATCTCCCAGGCCGAGGCCACCCAGGTCATCAACGACCTGCAATCCGCTCTGGGAAACGATCGTATTTCGTTCCACGTCGGCGTCGGCTACCGGCATCTGATGGTGGTCAAGGGCGGCATCTCGATGAAGGTCAACTGCCAGCCGCCGCACGATATCCCCGGCGAGGAGGTCGCCGGCTATCTGCCCACCGGCAAGGGCAGCGACGAATTGCGGGAGCTGATCGCCAAATCGCAGGAAATCCTCGCCAACCACGACGTCAACATCGTCAGACGTGATCTGGGCGAGAACCCGGCCACGTCCATCTGGCTGTGGGGTCAGGGCGGAAAACCCAGGCTACCGAGCTTCCAGGAGAAATACGGCCTGCGGGCGTCGGCCATCACCGCCGTCGATCTTATTCGCGGCATCGCTCTGAGCATCGGCTGGAAGCTCATCCAGGTCCCAGGAGCCACCGGCTACATCGACACCAACTACCGAGGCAAGGGCGAGGCGGCGGCCGCGGCCCTCGATGAAATGGACATGATTGTGGTACACATCGAGGCCCCCGACGAGGCCGGCCATAACGGCGACGCCGCCGCCAAGGTCAAGGCCATCGAGGAAATCGACGAGCACATCGTGGGCCCGCTCCTCGACAAGCTCAAGAGCTTCGACAAGTGGCGCATCCTGATCGCCCCAGATCATCCCACCCCGGTAATCAAGAAAACCCACTCCGCGGTTCCGCCGCCGTTCTGCATGGTCGGCACCGGCGTCGCCCCCGATCGCTCCGAACGCTTCACCGAATCCCAGGCCGAGGAATCAGGGCTCCGAATCGACCCCGGCCACGAGCTTATGGAGTACTTCCTCAAGTCCGGCAAGCTTGCATAAACCGCCGTCAACGAACGCCGCGGACGGCCGCGCTCTGCATCGTCTGACGTTCATGCTTCATAGAACAACCCGCCGCACGGTCTCGTTGGGGATTCGACCAAGCAAGCTGAGAGCCTGCCGCAGGCCACACCCGCAGTAACGGCTGCGCGATGAATGCTCACCGCTTCACTTCCACACGTGTATCAGGGTATGCGTGATTGGGTAATCCAAAGCTCCGCCGGGGGCGTAGGCCCGGATGGT
This sequence comes from Phycisphaerae bacterium, assembly GCA_035384605.1. Taxonomy (NCBI): domain Bacteria; kingdom Pseudomonadati; phylum Planctomycetota; class Phycisphaerae; species Phycisphaerae bacterium. Next base: position 11,953 of record DAOOIV010000104.1, on the reverse strand, counting down.
GATCCGCAAGGCCCGAGGCCAGCGATAGGGGAAGGTGCGGTTGCGAAGATCATCATAGACATTGGGATCGGTCGGCAAGCCCGTCCAGACAAAGATGTGACCCGGCGGAACGGTCTCCCAGTTAATCGGCGAGGCGGCCGGCGCGTCATGCAGGGCCCCCGCGTCGTACGGCTCCCCCACATGCCCATCGCCGTTGGTGTCCGCAAGGATCGGCTGACCTTTGGCCGGATCGACGGCGATCTCGCTCGGGTCGTCATAGGTGAACTCGACCTTGAACTCCGAGCACGAAGGCAGGAAATAAGCCGCGGTCCGCTGCGGCATGCCCGGCGGCGGCGTAGGATCCAGTCGCGTGCGAAAAGAATCTGTCAGCGGGTTCTTAACGCGATCCGGAGCGTAGAACCAGTCGGGCCAGAAATGCACGGAATCTGACGATCCCCTCCTGACATAATCGGACGGGACAACCGGATTAGGCTTCGGCTGGTCCGGCATGTACGAGATGTCCGGCGGTGTGCGGCGCGCATCTGTTCGCTTCCACAAGCCTGTGGCGCTGGGGCGCTTCCACCAATAGACGCGCGAATCTGAAGGGTCTTTTTCCAACAGAAACTCACCCTGCTGCCGCCTGTCAACTCGGAAGAAACCGCCTCCGGATCCGGAAGAACTGTCGGCCTTCCTCTCGATATAGCACTCGTAAAGACCGAATCCGCCGGATGACGAGCCGCTGCGATCGTATGCATAGAACCCCGGGTTCATCCAACCGAGGATGCCGGGGAAGGTGATGGTATTATTGACGTCGTACCAGACATCGGTGACGGCTCTGGTCGCGTCACTACCAAGGAACGCGGGTGACACCAGCGGCCACTGGCAGGCACGCGTGTTCGTCGAGTCGTCGACCACGCTGGGCGGTTTGCGGAAACCCACCACCCGGCGGGCGAGGTGCCACTCGGAAGCGTACCACTGCTTGGCAAGCGCTTTTTCCACGAATTTGGGGACGCCGAGCCACTCGCCGGCCGCACTCAACTCGCCGAAATCGGCGTGACCGTACACGACCTGTTTGTACTGTTCGAACTGCGTCTGGCCGGCAGGGGGATGCTGGTAGATGAAGGGCTCAAACTGCTGCTGCGTCAGGAGCATCAGCACGTCGGCACGGTGAGGCAGCTCAGCGGATCGAACGGTGTCGCGGGCAACAATGGTGACACCCGCGATGGCCAAGACGCCCTTGGGAATCTCGGCAGCGTCCTTGCCCGGCAGCGTGTTGGTCAGGTCAACGAGTATCGCGTCGGCGGCCTGGAGAAGCTGGCGGTGCATGCGGGCTTGAGCCTGGGCCGCGCCGCTGGACTTGCCGGCCGTGGCAAAAATCGTCGCGATCAGCGTCATCATGCCCACGAGAATGACCAGCGAGACGAGAAGCTCGGTCAGGGTGAAGGCCCGTCGAAATGAAGAATGGAGAATGAAGAATGAAGAATTGGGAACCCCGTCCGAGGCGTGCGTTCCCTTTCTCCACTCGCCATTCTCGATTCTCGGTTCTCCAGTTCGCATAGTTACTCAACCATCCTCACGAACACACCGGCCACCGGCGACTTGGCCTGGAAGCTGTAACCGGTCCCCACCCGCTCGACGGCCGGCGAAACCACCCACGCATAGGGGATTTCCAATTCCCGAGGACTGCTCGGGTTCTCCGGAATCCACTCTGATGCCGCGCCGGCAACCGGCGGCTGACGCCTGATCTGCAAGGTCCAGATGTCGTCGGGGTTCCCCCTCTGCCCCTGACGGGCCGACACCTCGTAAGCGGTCCCGGCAGCAAGCGCCGCCGGGAAGATCTGCTCGTTGCTGCTATTGAAGGCATAAACGGATCGAGCCGCAACAAAGTACGAACCGGGTGGAAGCAGGTCGGCCACCGCCTGCGTGCAGCGGACTTCACCGGTACCGAGGTTGATCTGATCGAAACGAACCAGCCAAGGATGAGGGAAAAGCATATCCGTGCGCGAATCCATATCCGGTTTGGGTAGTCTCAGCTCCCTGCGATCATCCGGCTGGATGAAGCGAGGGTTATACCCCGCGACCTTGTCCTGGGACGGCTCGGCCTGCCGAGCGTAGCGGTTTGTCAGACTGCTCCGGTGCGTCACGAGAATCGTGACCACGAACCTCGCCCTGCCGGATGTGGGATCGGTAACGTGGTGAATGCCGATCCAACTGTATCGCCGCCCGGCCACGTCGGGGATGAAATCAGCGGGAAGCCGCTTCTTATATTCGTTCTTCTTGGGGTCGAACGCAATCAGCGGCACGGGAGGATAGACTTGATCGACAAGGTTCACCGGATAGACATCGGGAACCTGCCCGAGCGTGGGCGGGATCATCGAGCTACGCGGATCCTTCCCTTGTGATAGCCAGGTAAGATAGTTGAGCAGCAGATTCTGAGACGGGATCACGTAGGCGTAGTCCCACGCCCCACCCGGCCCGCTTGCCCCCTTCTCGCCCGTCCAGCCGGTGGTCTCGGTGAAAAGACGGACTTTGGGTGGACCGCCTGCCGGAAAGATACCGGTCAGGTAACTCGCTATGTTCAAGCCTGGTGGGCCGTATTCGACAACCCAGGGCGAGTCCACTGGCATCCAGTCCGTCAGCGGCGGCGGCGGCGGCCCTGATTTCTTCCCGCTCAGAGCCAACGCGAGCACGTCGTTGTTGTTGGCGGAATTGTCTATGACCGTATCCAAGTCGGTTGCCGTAACATCCGGCGCAAAGACCAGGTAGGATGCCACAGAATCACCGGTCAGGTCCGAGATGCTGGGCACTTTCAGCTTCAACGTGGCCAACGCCGCGTCGGCGACCGACTGGGCAATGTTCATCTGGACGGTCTGGGCGGCCATGTCGATGCCGATGGGGAAAATGGTGGCGACCATGACCATGCCGATGCCCAGAATGACGATGGCGATCATGAGCTCCAACAGCGAGAAGCCGGGAAACAGGAGACAGGAGACAGGAGAACCGCCGCAGCGGGCGAATGACTGAAAACGCGGCGGCGTTCCGGCATTCTGCCTCCTGTCTTCTGACTTCTGTCTTCTGTTCTCCGCTCTCTTCATCTCTTCTCCTCCAGAATCGCGCCGCTGAAACGATTGATGTAGATCGGCACACCCGTGCGAGCCAGCAGATCGCGCCGCGCAAGGTCGTCGTTGACGTTCTCCCACCTCCTGCGATCATAGGCGATCAGCGAGAGCGACGAATCCTGACCCAGCGGGTACTCCACGGAGGGATAAGCATCATGATTCTCAGTGAACTTCTGCGTGCGGTCGAGGTAGTAACAGTTTTCGCCGGGGTAACGAACCAGCTCGCCGAACCTGTTGAAGACCACCATGAAGTTCTCGAATCGGTTGTATGTAACGCCCTCGGCAGGTTCGTATTTCAGGTTGTTCTCCAGCAGGCTTGGAAACGCCACGGCGTTGGTCAGCGCCTCGCCGGGGGCGAGCCAGACGTGCTCGGGCAGCGCAACGGGCTCGAAGCCCCCGGAAGGAGCCTCGAACGCCGTTCCGGTAAGCTTCAGCAACCTGACCTGCTGGTGATTCAGCCAGACCGGCGGCGGGATGAAGCGCTTCAACATGTCGGCACGCTTGATTCCCGTCTCGTAGGGTGTCAATCCTTGGATGTTGACCATGAGCTTACTGTCGTTGGTCTTGAATGCCCGTTCGATCCGCAGGGCAACCGCCGTGTCCTGCGCCCGAGCGATTGTCTGGGCGTTAACCAGCATGCTGCTGAGAGTGCTGATGGCCGAGGCGGTCTGATTCGAGGTAAACATCGGACCCAGGGCCGGCACGGCCAAGGCCGCCACAATCGCCAGAATGCCCAATACGACCAGGAGTTCGGTAAGAGTAAAAGCCGAGGCGAGGAAAGGGTTCAGGGATCCCGCCTTCGCGTCCCCGGACCGTGTTAAGCGGGGCCCAGGGTTCAGAGCCACGCTGCGACGACTGCTTGCTCCGACCGATAGCCGATAGCCGAGAGCTAACAGCTTTGGTGCGGCTGCCTGCGTGGGCTTTCCATTCGCCATTCTCTGCTCCCCGTTGTTCATGGCCCCTGCAATACCACGTCGTCGGTCCGGCCGATCGGGGCGAACGCGCCGCCCACATCAAATTTCCCATCCTTGCCGGCCGAGCGAAGCTCCCATCGAACCAGATCGCTTGTCTGCCGCCTGACCGCCCACCGCAGCGGCTTGTCCCAGGCGTCCGTAATCTCATATAAGGCAGCGTAGTTGCCCGTACCTGCCAGCACCGCCCGATCGAGATCCAGATTATCGCTCTTGCAGGCTTCCGGCAGCTTGTTCATCATGGCCCTGGATCGGGTGCTCATCTGAGACAGGAACAAGACCAGACATTCGATGCTGGCGTAGTCCTCGCCGGTGGGGTCCTGCTTGGGGCTCCTCCATTTCACATCGATACCGTTTGGGAGCAAACCCTCTCGACCAATGGGACCGGCGTTGGCCCCCTGCAGGTAAGCGCGAACCATGTTGCTGAATTGCCTGGAAGCCTGCTGTGCCTGGTCGGGGATGTCCTCGTTCAGCAGCGGTGCGGTCGGGTTGTCAAGGTCGATTTGCGCAATGGGCGTCGGGGGCAGGGAACCGAAGTAGGCCTTGTAGCCCAAGGTGTTGTCGGGAGCAGGCAGCCTCCACTCCTTCCTGGGGTCCGGGCCGGTGGTGCTTCGCGGGTCGCCGCGACCGCTGGCCATCGACCGGTCGTCTGCGAATTCCTCGATGGCCAGCTTGAGGGCGATCATCGTCGCCAGCGTGCCTTTGGCTTTGGAACTGTTCAGCACGCCCATGACGCCGACCACGGCCAAGGACAGGAGCACGGCGATGATCGAAATCACCGCGATCATCTCGACAAGCGAAAAGGCGCGAACGGCTCTCAATCGCATGGCTTTCATCCGTTCCAACCCGCCCTTCACCCCCGCTGCTTCAGCCAACGACTCCCCTGCCGGAAGGCGAACATAAAGTCTTGTCAGGCCAGACTTTAAGCGCACACGCGGCAACCATTCACCCGCATGCAACTGGGCTTCTCTACCGTGTATCATTCGGCACCCCACGTGTCAGGCCAATCTCCAGCCTTGACAAAAGGTTACGGAACGTCGACAGGCTCGGTCGGCCTCTGTCCGATCTTATTCGCAATCGGCCGTGCTGACAAAGGAGGGGACTCGGGGTGGTGTCAGTTGTCCGACTGAAGACTGATCGCTGACAACTGACCGCTCGCTTTCTCCTTCCTTGCATTCCCCCGACCATCGCATAGGCTGGCAGATTGGCGCATTGTCTGTTTCCTCAGGAAGAACAGGATGAGCAGCATAACAAAGCCCCAATGACGAAATCCCAATGACCAGTCAAACCCCAAACCTCAATGACCAATTCCCAAGGAGCGATGCTCCCTCGCCTCTGGAATTGGGCATTCGTCAATGCGCGGACGCTCGGATTTCGTCATTCGGACTTGGGCATTGATTGGCCATTGGAGCTTGGGCATTGGGGTTTGCCCAACATGGAGTGTCGAACGAGATGACACTGATAGCCGGCAACACTGACCGGTTCATCCGAATCCAGGGTGCCCGGCAGCACAACCTGCGCAACATTTCGCTGAACATACCCCGCGATCGGTTCGTGGTCATCACCGGACTGAGCGGCTCGGGCAAAAGCTCCCTGGCCTTCGATACCATCCACGCCGAGGGGCAGCGCAAGTACATCGAGACGCTCTCGGCCTACGCCAGGCAGTTCCTTCAACAGATGACCAAACCGGACGTCGATCACATCGAAGGCCTGCCCCCCACCATCGCCATCGAGCAGCGAACCGGCGGAATGAACCCGCGCTCGACGGTCGCGACCACAACCGAGATTTACGACTACCTGCGGCTCCTGATGGCCCGCGTGGGCGAACCGCACTGCTGGGTGTGCGGACAACGTATCGACCGCTATTCGCCGCAGGAAATCGTCGACACGGTCATGGCCCTCCCCCCGAACACGCGGATCATGGTGCTGGCCCCCGTGGTGCGCGGGCAGCGGGGAACCCACCAGGAGGTCTTGCAGCAGATTCGCCGCGAAGGGTTCGTGCGCATTCGGGTCGACGGGCGGGTCTACGACGTGAAAGAGCCGCCCTCGCTCGCCAAGACGCGCAAGCACACCATCGAGGTGGTCATCGATCGCCTGACGGTCAAGCCCGGGACGAACATCCGGTTGGCCGAAAGCGTGTCACTGGCGCTGAACCTCGGCGGGGAAACGGTGATCATCGCTTTCGACCGCGGACAGGGCACGTGGCAGGAGCGGATGTACAGCTCGCGGTTCGCCTGCCCCAAACACCCGCAGGCGAGTGTGCCCGATCTTTCGCCCGGCCTGTTCAGCTTCAACTCGCCGCACGGGGCTTGCCCGACGTGCGACGGCCTGGGGCACGTGCCTGAGTTCGACGAAGACCTTGTGGTGGCCGATGCGTCGCTGTCCCTCGCCCAGGGGGCAATCGACGCATGGCAACACAGCGGCAAACAGCTCAACATCTTCTATCGCAAAATGCTCAACGAGTTCTGCGAGAGCTTCAAGGTGCCGCCGGATGTACCGTATAAGAACCTGCCGGCCGAGATTCGTCGGATCCTCATGTACGGCACCAACAAGGAGACGGCCGCGAAATATGGTGCCAGGTTCGAGGGCGTGCTGCCCAACCTCAAGCGCCGATGGGAAACGACGGACAACGAGAGCGTCAAGCAGCGGCTGCACGAGTTTCTCAGCGAACGGCCGTGCGAAGCCTGCGGTGGAGCCAGGCTCCGGCCCGAGGCCCTGGCGGTCAAGGTCGGAGGCAAGAACCTGCACGACATCACCCGGATGACCATCGAGCAAAGCCACGCCTTCTTCGGCGGGCTCAAGCTGACCGGCGAGCGGACAATCATCGCGTCCCAGATTCTCCGCGAGGTCATCCAGCGGCTGCGGTTCATGATCGACGTCGGCGTCGGGTACCTCGGGCTTGACCGGGCCAGCTCGACCCTATCGGGAGGCGAGGCCCAGCGGATTCGGCTGGCCACCCAGGTCGGCAGCGGCATGGTCGGCGTGTGCTACGTGCTTGATGAGCCGACCATCGGCCTGCACCCCCGCGACAATGGCAAGCTGATCGGCACCCTGCGGCGCATGACCGACGCGGGAAACACCGTCCTGGTGGTCGAGCACGACGAAGAGACCATCCGGGCGGCCGACTACCTCATCGACATGGGGCCCGGTGCCGGTTCGCATGGCGGCCAGGTCGTCGCCGCCGGGCCGATCAACGAAGTCCTGCGACACCCGGAGTCGATAACCGCCAAGTACCTGCGAGGCGAGGTGACCATCCCCCTGCCCGAGAAGCGCCGGAAGGTCGTGCTCGCACAGTCGATCCAAATCAAGGGCGCGGCCGAGAACAACCTCAAACATATCGATGTCACCATTCCGGTAGGCTGCTTCGTGTGCATCACCGGTGTGTCAGGCAGCGGCAAGAGCACGCTGATCAACGAGGTGTTCCTCAAAGGCCTGCGACGGCTGCTCGGTCAATCGAGGGCCCCGGCCGGCAAGCATGAGCAGATCATCGGGGCCTCGCGGGTGGATAAGGTGGTTCAGATCGATCAGTCGCCGATCGGCCGCACGCCACGGAGCAACCCGTGCACCTACACCGGAGCGTTTGACCTGATCCGGGCCCTATTCGCCCGCACGCGCGAGGCCAAGATTCGCGGGTACCGGCCCAGCCGCTTCAGCTTCAACGTGAAAGGCGGACGCTGCGAGGCCTGCCAAGGCCAGGGCACCAAGCGGATCGAGATGCACTTCCTGCCCGACGTGTTCGTCGATTGCGACCTCTGCAAGGGCCGGCGATACAACCGCGAAACGCTCGAGGTGCGGTATCGAGGCAAATCGATCGCCGACGTGCTCGATATGCGGGTTGAGGAGAGCATCCCGTTTTTCGCGAATTTCGAGCGGATCAAACATCTGCTGTTGGCTTTGGATGACGTCGGGCTGTCGTACATGACGCTCGGGCAGTCATCGACCACGCTGTCGGGCGGCGAGGCCCAGCGCGTCAAACTCGCGGCCGAGTTAGGCAAGCCGGCCACCGATCATACGCTGTACGTGCTCGACGAGCCGACCACCGGCCTGCACTTCGCCGACGTGCACAACCTGCTACGCGTGCTGAACCGGCTGGTGGACAAGGGCAACAGCCTCGTGGTCATCGAACACAATCTCGAAGTCATCAAGTGCGCCGACTGGATCATTGACCTGGGCCCCGAGGGCGGCGACGCCGGCGGACAGGTGGTCGCCGCCGGACGGCCGGAGGAAATCGCCCGTGATGAACGCTCGCACACCGGGCGGTTTCTGCGATCACGCCTGGCGACGACTTGAGATTAGTTGAGGAAAGGCTCAGGGCGGGTTTTCGCCCTTACGAGAGAGATCTCGACCATTCGCGTCCTCAATCCGAACGATATGCAGGAGCGAGCAATACATCATGCGGTCGGCGATTCCGCTGCCTTCTTGTTCCTCGACACCGATGGTCACGGTCGACCGGCCGATGATGGCCATTTCCGGGTGGCGCACCTCATACGTTGTGCCGTCGGAAAGATGGATCCTGACCGGCACGAACGGCTGTCGCCGCAATAGATCTCGCAAGTCTTCAGGCCGCATATAGACAGTTTAGCGAACCTGGAGCCGCTCGGCAAGCACGAATAGCCCTTAGATGGGACACCTCCCCGCTGGTCCCAGATTCCCACCTGCTGCTCCCAGATTCCCACCCGCTGGTGCCAGATTCCCATTCGCTGGTGCTAGATTCCCATTCGCCGGTGCCAGATTCCCATTCGCCGGTGCCAGATTCCCATTCGCCGGTCCCAGACTCACATTCGCTGGTCCCAGATTCCTATCTGGGACCCCTCCGTTGACGATCCCCATCGTCATTCGTGAGAGAACGCGGAAGGGATTCCGCTCCGAGATACGGCCCGGAAAGGATTCCGGGCCGAGCCAGATTCCGGCGCGAGCGAGATTTCGCTGGTCCCAGATTCCTATCTGGGACCCCTCCGTTGACGATCCCCATCGTCA
>DAOOIV010000104.1:0-2807 GCA_035384605.1 Phycisphaerae bacterium | reverse complement strand
TTCGTGAGAGAATGCGGAAGGGATTCCGCCTCGAGATGCGGCCCGGAAAGGATTCCGGGCCGAGCGAGATTCCGGCGCGAGCGAGATTCCGGGGCGAGCGGGCTCGATCATCACTCCCCCATCTCGAAGACGAGATGGGGCACCCGAAAGCTACCAGCTCACGTCGACCTGCCAAGGGCCAACGGCCTTGTCGCCGCGGGTAACGTCTGCCCGGAGCTCTACATCGCCTTCCGACAGCGACACGCCCTCAAAGACGATCTCCTTGGCATCGGCCGTGACGGGCGCCGTCTTTTCGTACCCGCCGATCGTCAGTCTGACCTGTCCGGCCGCCGGTTCCGGTTGCAGACGCATCAGCATTCGATATGAGCCCGCTTTCGCCACGTGCAGCAGCCACTTACCCCTGACGCCGTAGCCCCTCTTGTCGGAGTCAACCCGCCGCCAGTCCTGGCGCGTCAGCGTGACCGGGTTCTCATGTGTGGTTCCGATATGGATCCGCGGCGGAGCGTAATTGTCCGGGCGCGTCGAACTGACATCCCTGAACCAGGCTTCGTACTCCTTCTTCAACTGCTCGACGACCTCAGGACGTTCGGCGGCGAGATTCTTCTCCTCGCGGGGGTCTTCCACAATGCGATACAACTCGAACTGCGGCGGGCCGGCCCATTCCTCGTGTGCAAAACCCGACGCATTGACCAGCTTCCAATCCTGGTTGCGGGCCATGAAGTGATGATAAAGAATCGGCACGTCGCCCCGATGCGTCTGGATGAAGAGCGTGCGGTCCGGCCAATCGACCTGCCGGCCCTCCAGCAGCGGCAGGATACTCCGACCATCGAGCTTGAGTCCATTCGGAACCGGCAAGCCACAGGCCTCCAGCAGCGTTGGCAGGATGTCGATGTGAGCGGCAATGCGGTCCGAGGTGTGACCGGCCTTCAATCTCCCCGGCCAGCGGACCAGCAGCAGCGTGCGGACACCGCCATCATGTACATCTGCCTTGGTACCCCGAAACGGACCGACATACCGCCGGCTGGCCGGGCCGTTGTCCGTCAGGAAGATGACCATGGTGTCTTTCGCCACGCCCAGTCGGTCGAGACCCGCCACCAGCTTGCCGACGTTCTCGTCGATGTTGGTGATCATGGCAAAAACGCGGGCAACCCGATCGAGTTCCTCCTTCGTGGGCTTGCCGCCGTCCCTGGTCAGCACCACAGGTGACAGATCGATGGCCTTGTAACGCTCGTAGATCTGCTGCGGGATGTCGTGCAGCGGGTCGTGGGGAGCATTCGTGGGGATGTAAGCGAAGAACGGGCGTTTGCGCTCCACGCAAGCCTTCATCCACTTCAAGGCCGCGTCGAAGTAGACGTCGGTGCAGTAGCCCTTCTGCGGCTCGGGATGACCGTTGTGAAACAAGATGGGGTCGGTGTACTTGCCCTCGCCACCGGGCGGGTCGGATGGCTGTCCGATGCCCCCGCCGCGATGAACCAGCGATTCCTCAAAGCCCTGATCCATCGCCCGCATCGGATAACAGTCGCCCAAGTGCCACTTTCCGAAAATCCCGGTGGCGTAACCCGCGTCGCGAAGAACCTCGGCGATCGTCACCTCCTGAGGTTCCATCATGGCCCGGCCGATATAGGTGTCGAGCGCCCGCGTGCGATAGTTGTACCGGCCGGTCAGCAGACATGCCCGCGTCGGCGTGCACACCGGACTGACGTAGAAGTCGGTCATCCGAGCGCTGTCGGCATAGAGCGAGTCGATATGAGGCGTGCGTATCACCGGGTTGCCGGTGCAGCCGAAGTCTCCGTAGCCTTGATCGTCCGTCATGATCAAAACCACGTTGGGGCGGCTCTCGGCCGCTTGCAGGCCGATCGGCAGAGCGGTGACCGCTGATATGACAGTCGCGACAATGAGAGACGGGACGCGCATGATGAATCCTCCTGAAAGCCGCGCGTAACGATACCGCAGCGTCGGCCGCAAGCCAAACGCTCTGGCCAGGCCTCGATGGCCTCATCACCATTCAGTTTTCGTAACGCTGTGCCGCCGGCGCGGGCACTGTTGAGAGGTCACGAGCCGGCTGGTGCCGCTGGGCGCGCTTTTTCGGCCCAAATCTTTTCGGCCCGAACGATCCAATCAATAAAGTCCGAGGCATCCATATACCCGGAAGCGCGGGCAATGGACTCCCCAGCGGGGGTAAGAACGACCAGCGTAGGCATCGCATCCACGCTGAAGTCACGGGCGATTTGTGGCTGTCTGTCAACGTCGATTTTGACCGCCACCCAGTTGCCGAGGGCTTGAGCAACTTCGCTTCGGGGAAAAACCTGACGGTCCATCGCCTTGCAGGGGCCGCACCACGTGGCGTAGAAATCCATCAGCAGCAGCTTGTTCGATTCGGCCGCCTTGGCCTTGGCGGCCTCGAAGTCCGCAACCCACTCGACAGCCGACGGCGGGACGGGTCGATTACTGTAAATGAAAACGGAGGCCAGCGCCACCAGCATCACCGCCCAGAAGAGCCATTTCCGCTCGCCGACCCGCGAAGACGAGGCCTTGGTTGTGTTGTCTGTGTCGCTCATGCATCCATTGTAGCCCCGAGCCGGCGGAAAACACAATCCGGCAACCACGCGAGGCGACTAAGGAATTGACTGCCCCTGCGGAACTTCACGTAACATGGTTGCCGCCTTATCCCATCAGTGAACCGCCGGGCTATTGCCAATCGTGCCTTCGACGCGGCGATGCGACGAACTCATCGCTTGGCGGCTTCCGCCTTCTTGCGCCCGAACTCCGGGTCGATCTTGAGCATCGCCGCGACCACCATGCCCGGG
>DAOOIV010000103.1 GCA_035384605.1 Phycisphaerae bacterium | reverse complement strand
GTCCCAGATGGGAATCTGGGACCAGCGGGTCACAGCCCCGCCAAGTCGCATCGACCAAGCAGGGCGTCGACCTGCCGCCACCTTGACCACTCCCCCGCGCCACACAAACCCAACATCAAGCGCAACCGCAATTCGCCGCCGCTCCGCTCCACCCGCCCTTTCCGGAGCACCCCCCGTGTTCTCCCTCCCGACAACACCGGCGGAGACCCTGCGCGCCGAACGCACGAGCCGACGGACTTCAATCGAATCAATCTCCCGGCGGCCCAAGGAGAGAAGATGATGATCGATACAATCTCGATAACCCCGACACGCGCGACCTGTATGCTCAATATTTACAAGCCTTTATGTGCAGGAGCCGGACGTGCGCACCCCGGCCGACGGCCAACGGCTCGTCGCCGACCACGCAAAACGCCAAATGAACCCAACCTTCAGCATCGCTTCAATCGCCCGGCCGCGCCCGTGCCCCTCGATATCCCTACACCGCCCCCGATACAGACTCATTCTTCCATCCTCCGCTCTCGGCCCGCCTGCCTCCCCGTCGTTTCACGGCAGTCGGGGTTGTCCCCGCGATGAGTCCTGCTCCGGAAGATGCAGATCGAGACCCTCGATCTCTTGTAGTGTTTTACCAGCTATACCCTGCAAATCACCGTACATCCCAACTGTGGCGTACATGACGCGGTCAAGCTGCTCGCGGCGTTTTTCCCACTGCTTGGTGATCGCCCTACGCTCCTTCTCCAGGTCTTCCTGCATGGTGGAAAAGGCCTCGACGATGGCCTGCACGCGGAGGCGAAAGCGCGGGCCGGTCAAATACTGGTAAATCAGTTCCATCTTGGTTTGCTGTCCCTCGCCGGCTTGGCGAGCGGCGGCGACCTCCACGAGAGTCTGGCGCACGGCCATGGCGACCGGAATCGCCGTTCGCGGGTGCGTCACCCAGACGCCGTCAATCATGTCAAACGACTCGATGCCCTTGGGCATCGCCTGGCTCACAATAATGGCGATCTCGGCCTGGGCGGCGCGTTGATCCTCGCGCAGCTTGGGCAGCCAGCCCTCGCTCCAGGCCTTGGTCCGCTTGGACTCCCAGAGGATCGTGCCGCACCGGCCCACGGTGGGCGCGACAACCCGCTGAAGAAGATCGCCGCCGTGTTCGCCCTTGGGCACCGGCTCAAAGACGTCTTGCGGAAACCGGGCCGCGAGAAGAGATTCGAGCTGCAGTTCCTGGACCTCGCCTTGAAGCTGTTGCGAGCCCTGTTCAGCCTTGCGCTTCAGCTCCTCAATCTGCTTCTGCATGGAAGCAATGGTCTGCTCTTTCTCCATCACCTTGAGCCTCAACTGCTCCTCGGCCTCGCGTTTTGCCTGTTCGCGGGTCTTGTCCAATGATTCCTGAACGCGTTTTTCGATGGTGAGTTCCATCTCGCGCTGGGCATCGTCCAGCTCTCGCTGTTTGCGGATCAGCTCGGCTTGGGCCTTCTGGGCCTCGGCCAGTTTCTGGTCGCGCTGCTTGAGGATCTCCTGAAGATCGGCAAGTTCCCTGGCTTTCTGATCCAGGTCGTTCGCCAGGGCGAGCTTGGCCTTCCTGGCTTCTTCGGCGGCGATTCTCGTTCGCTCCTGCTTGAGCTTCTCCAGGACCTGCTGGTCGACCGATTCCTTCTCGCGGGCGAGGGCGCTCTCGCGCTCTTTGATGGCCTGCTCCCGCTTGGCGATTTCCTGATCTTTGCGGGCGAGACGCTGCTCGAATTCACGGCGGGTCGATTCGATCAGCGGGGCGGCCAGAGATTCGGTAAGCCTGATTTCCGTTCGGCAGTTCGGACAGATGATGGTCGGTTCCGTGCTCATTGCGGCTGCTCCTTCCTCCCTGCGTCCATCAGGACGCGAAGGCCGTCGTTGAGCGGGCAGTCTCGTGGTCTGCACCGCGCATGATCGGAGGATTCGGTCGCAGGATTCGCTCTCATTTTCATGACTCCTGAGGCCACGACAACGTGATTATCGCTGGAAGGCATTGCGAACGCGAGGGGAAGCGCGCCGACACGGGTGTTGCCGCCATTTCTCCAACTGACGATCGGCGGCGTCAGCGAATGGTGAAAGAGTACAGGTGGGCGCCTTGCTCGACCTGGAAACGGAGGCGGCCGTGGTTGTCGGGCAGGACGTCGGCCAGCGAGCGGCCGGCAAAACGCACCAGGTGAGCGATGCCGTCGGTCGCCAGGAAGGCGGTGCCTTCGACCTGGCCCTCGGGTGAGAGAGCCTCGACGATGATCGGTCCGTTGCTGTTGACGATCAGCTCGCGGCCTTTGAATTGCAGCGGTCGGGTGGTCAGGGCCAGACCGGTGACCGAGACAAAGCCGTCGGGACGCAGCCGGGCGCGGAAGATGCCGCCGCCGCTGACGCCATCGGGCTGGGACGCGTTCTTCCCGTACGACGAGGCCCCGTAATAGAAGACCAGTTCGTCGCCGATGCGCAGCGGCCCTTGGCTGAAGAGGCTGAGACAGCCGCCGTCGTTGCGGCCGTTGTTGCCGCCCTGGCGACCGGCAGGAATGAAAACTTCGGGCGTGCCGCTCAGATCCTCAAAGACTACCTTGTGCCAGTTCAGGCCGTCGCGGCTGCTGATGAGTTTGATGGCCGCACAGCCGGCCGCCGACCAGGGACAATCATCACGCCCATGCCAGACGACTGATTCGCCCAACCACAGCGGCCCGTAACGCCATGCGGTACAGGCGTAGGACTCGTCGCCGGGCACGCTCCCATCGGCCTCCGCCGCCGATGGCGACGGATCAACGCGGTCCAGTCGCCGAATGTCAGAGGACCCATCGAGTTCGATCGGACCGCTATCGCTCCAGGTCAGTCCGTCCGGCGAGATGTACCGATGGATCTTCGTCGAGGGTAGGGCCTCGCAGAACATCACATACGACTTGAGACGCGGGTCGAACAGGATCGAGCCCTTGGCAACGAGGGCTCTCTCTCCTTCGGGCGGCGCGATGACCGGAGTCTGGCCGCCGTTGTCCTTGACCGGCCGGTGAAGCATGCGCATGAGACTCAAGGACGAATCCAGGATCCAGTCGTCGACGAACAACTGCGGCTCACCCGGTTCGATCACCACCGGCTCCTTGGGCCGGCCTTGTTCGAGATAAGTCTTGTCGGCTTTGGAGCGGGCACGGCGCGAAATGGTCTCCCAGGGCACAACGTTGCAGCGCCGGGCCCATGCCTCGTAGCGATCCGCCAGTTCGCGGACCTTGTCAGGCATTCTGTCAGCCAGGTTGTGGAGTTCCGTGCGGTCCAGTTCCAGGTCGTACAACTCCCACGGGTCGGGAAAGTAAGAGACAAGCTTCCATCGGCCGCAGCGCACGGCGCGATGGCCTTCGTGCTCCCACGCCAGCAGTTCGTGACCTTCACGCTGGTGGCCCCGCAACACGGGCAGCAGGCTTAAGCCGTCGGCGGGACGGATGTCGCGGCCCTGGAAGAATTTCGGATATTCAGCACCCGCTGCGTCGAGAACCGTCGGCAACAGGTCGATCACGTGTCCGACCTCGTGGGTGATTTCTCCGCCTCGGGTGATGACCGACGGCCAGTAGGCGATCAGCGGGGTGGCGATGCCCCCTTCGTGCGCCATGCGCTTGAAGCGGCGGAAGGGCGTGTCGCTGAGGTTGGCCCAGGGCGGGCCGTAGCCGATCGACGAGTCGATCGTCCCGATGGGCGCGCCGGGCTTGCCCTCATCAAGGTTCTCGGCGCAGCCGCCGTTGTCGGAGAGGAAAAGAATAAGGGTGTTCTTCTCGATGCCGCGGACGCGAACCTTCTCGACGATGCGGCCGACGCCATGGTCCATGCGGTCGATCTGGGCGGCGAAGACCGACATCTTGAGATCCTCGCGATCCTTGTCGCAGACGTCGTCCCATGCGGCGGCGCCCGGATCGCGCGGCGAGAGCGACCAGCGGGAATCGATGATGCCTAACTCGATCATCCGATGGTAGCGGCGCTGGCGGAGCTCGTCCCAGCCCGCCCGGTAGGTGCCGCGATATCTGGCGATGTCCTCCGGCCGGGCATGCAGCGGCGCGTGCGGGGCGGTGTAGGCGACGTACAAGAAGAACGGCTTGTCGCGCCCGGCGTATTGATCGATGTACTCGACGGCACGCTCGGTGATGGCGTCGGTCATGTAGAAGCTCGGATCGACGGGCTCGATCCGGCGGTCGTCAAGCATGAGCATACGGTGCGGCTCAGGCCGGAAGTAATTGCAGGCCCCGCTCAGGATGCCAAAGTAGTGCTCGAAACCGCGGACCAGCGGACGATGCTCGGGAGCCATACCGACGTGCCACTTGCCCGACATCAGCGCGTGGTAACCGCTTTGTCGGAGAACCTCGGCGATGGTGACGCAGCGATCGGAAAGACCGGTCTGATAGCCGGGAAGCTGGTAGTCAGCGCACATGTGGCCGACTCCGACCGCGTGGGGATACTGACCCGTGAGCAGGGCGGCACGAGACGGGCAGCAGCGGGCAGCGTTGTAGAACTGCGTGAATCGCATCCCCCCGGCGGCCAAGGCGTCGAGATTGGGCGTGGCGATTTCCGAGCCGTAGCAGCCAAGATCTGAGAAGCCCAGATCGTCGGCCAGGATCAGGATGATGTTCGGCCGTTGCGGCGCCGGGGCTTGGTCGGCCGCGGACGGCGACACGCCCGTAATGCACAATGGCAGACAACAAGAAAGCAGGAAACGTTGCAGGGTATCGCCCTTCATAGAGCCTATTCTCCAGAGTTCAGGCAGAGATCGCAACGCCGTGTCCAAAGGAGCCCGGCAACCACATGGCCAAGCTCCGCTCATCGCCTGCGGAACGGTGGCAAACGGATTACGGAGACGGGGTCTTCAAGACGTAGATCCTGACGTAGTCGTATTCGCAGCGCTGGGTGTGGGCCATCTGGCGCAGACCGATCCAACCCGAGTGCGCGTGAATCGGACCATACGTCTTGCCATCGTCGTCATAAGAGAGCGAAAGCACGTCGTCGATCGTGAGCCTGATCTGGCCGCCGCGTTTGTAAATGCGAACCACCTGGAAGGCATCTTGCGGTGCCGGAGTGACAAGATCCTTCCCAATGGCTGCCAGGCGGAAGCCCCTGTTCTTTCGAAGGTTCGAGGTGCCACGACCACCCGACCAGTACGAGATGTGGTAGTTGTTGAGATCGCCGCTGTGGTATTGGCTGAAAGTCCCGTTCCGAGGTTTGATCGGCGGCTCGAAAATGTTTTCGCCGTTGCACCCGCGTGCGTTGAAGAAAACGATGTTCAGACCTCGGTTGCGGTTCTCCGGACGCACAGCGAACTCCAGCAGAAAATCGGCGGGCACTTCGCGATCGAGCCAGCAGACCAGATGATTCGCGGCCGATTCTGAGCGGGTCGATTCCCCGTTGCTCTCGAGGACAAGCTTTCCATTCGCCGCAGTCATGCTCCGGCCGCCTTCGAGGCGCCAATCCTTCAGTTCTGAGGGGTCTTCAAACGACGTACTGTAAAGAGGATGTTCCCAGTCCACGTCGACGGGGATGAACTTCTCTCCGGTGAACCTCACCCCCTCATCCGTGTAGGGTGTGTGTCCTGCGGCCTCACAATGGGCTTTAATCGACTCCTCGCTGATCGGTTCTTCATACAGACCGACGGCGCTGACGATGAGGCCCGGCCCTCCGACGGTCAGCGTCACATCGCGGCCGGCCGCTCGGAACTGGCCCGGGTAGTTGAACGGAGACGCGTTCTCCTGCCGCACGCCGTCGAGGAAGAACTCATTGCGGCTCGCATCAGCGGTGTTCCAGGTCCAAGTCGCAAGGTACCATCGATCGGCCTTCAGGTGCGTCAGCAGTGTCTGAAAGACGTAGGGTCGACTCTCGCCGGTCTGCGGGGTGCCGGTCATCACGGAGCCCCAGCGGGTGTCAAGCGTCACCGACGGGTCGGTGCAGAGAAGCTGGACATTGACCGCGTCGCTTTCCAGCAGGCTCAGCGTCGGGCCGGCTCCTCGCAGAAGCTTGTCGGGCTTGAACCACATGACAAGGGTTCCGCGATCATCGAGCAGCGAGGCCGGGAGCGTGGCCGAAAAGGATTGCGATGTGGCCGGCGAGCCGTCGGGAGCCCTGGAATCGCCCGGCGACGGAGGAGAAAACAGATGCGGCCGCGGGCTTGGCGCAGGTGCTTGACCGGAGGGTCGAGTCTTCCCTTGGAACGTGCTTGGCGCGGTCGCGGGTGCCGAGTTGGGCACTACTGCGCCGACAGAGGCCCGCCAGCGGGCGAGCTGGGCACGGAGTTGCGCCGCTTTCTCAGGCATCCTGTGGGCCAGGTTTTCCCTCTCGCGAAGGTCGGTCTTCAGGTCGTACAGTTCGACCTTTCCGTTGTCGAAGAACTCGATGAGCTTGTAGTTGCCTTGGCGGATCGCCCCCGCGGACATTCCGCCGAGGAAGTGCGGCCGGTCGAGCGGGTAGTGCCAATACAACGAATCTCTCTGCAATGTCCGATCGCCGTCGAGCAACCCGACGATGCTTTCGCCGTCGATCATGCGGTTCGGTCGATTCTTCAGGCCCGCCATCTCGATGAGCGTGGGGTACAGATCAGGCGTGATTACCGGCACGTTGCAGGTTTTGCCCGCGCGGCGCGAGCCGGGGCGATAGATGATCAGCGGCACACGTATGCCGCCCTCGTACAACTGCGACTTGCCGCCGCGAAGAGGAGCATTTGAAGTGACGCGGCGTTCGCCGCCGTTGTCGGAGGCGAAGATGAGTACCGTTCGGTCGGCGATTCCGAGCTCATCGAGCGCGGAGGTGATGTTGCCGACGCCCTCGTCGATACTCGCCAGCATGGCCGCCAGGACGGGGTTGTTCCGGGTCTTGCCCACACCGCGCTTGGCCGCGAAGTGCTCGATCATTTCCGGTTTGGCGGCTAGCACCGTATGCACCGAGTAATGCGAGAGATACAGGAAGAACGGCCTGTCCTTGTGCCGTCGGATGAAATCGACTGCCTCGCGATTGAGTCGGTCGGTCAGGTATTCACCTCTCGGACCCGTCACCTCGGGCATGAACAGGTAGGGAGCAAAGTAGCTCCCGGCGCCGATGTAACGGGTTTCCGAGCATATCACCTCGTCAAATCCGTGCAGCGAGGGTTCGCCCCGCTTGAGCCGGTAGTCCCCGGTGAGGTGCCACTTGCCAAGCAGGCCCGTGGCGTAGCCTGCGTCACGAAGGGCCTCGGCCAGCGTGTGATACTCCGGCGAAAGGAATCGCTCGTCGTCTGCCCGCAAGTAGTCGGTGATACCGACGCGAGCCGGGTATTGGCCGGTCATCAACGCCGCCCGGGTTGGCGAGCACACCGGTGCGGCCGCGTAGGCGTTGGTGAACTGCACGCCGCGATTGGCCAGCCGGTCAAGATGGGGCGTTTCGTTGAAACGGTTGCCGTAGCAGCCCAGCTCCGCCCAGCCGAGGTCATCCACGAGGATCAGCACAAAGTTCGGGCGAGCCGTTGGCGTGACGAGGTCGGCCCTCCGCGACGGCGAGGCACACGAAAGCGCCGAAAGGCCCGTCGCCACGCAGACGACCAGGAGACCGGCGCGCCGCGAATCCCGCCCTCGCGATGCGGCGATGCGCTTGCAACAGCGGACGAGCGGCATCTTCAGAGACAACGCGATTGTCTGCATCGATCTACTCCTCCAGCCGGTGAACCGCCATTTACTGTCATCATGATCACCGCCGGGGCCGTTTTCGGCGCGTCGGGTGAACGCATTGGCCGGCGGACCCCCAACACCGCCCGACGCGCGGCCGTTTCCCCAGGTCGCCGGCAGCCGTTTCACGCAACCACCGGTCAGCTCCGCGAACGAAGCATCTGTCTGAGCTTCGCAGCCATGTCGGCATAGGCCGGATCGTTCGCCAGATTGCGGTACTCCTTGGGGTCGTTCTGATGATCGTACAGCTCGGTGCCCTGCCGGCCTTCATCCCATTCGGTATAACGCCAGCGCTCCGTTCGCAGACTGCGGCCCATGAAGCCCCGCTGTCCTGATTGGGCGGCGGCAGTGGTTCCGAGGCGGGTCCCTCGCGAAACCTGGGTGAGCGCGGGCTTGGACCAGCTTGCCTGCGGGTCGTTGAGCAAGGGCACCAGGCTCGCACCCTCGGCTCCCTTGGGATCGATTCCGCAGAGGGCGGCCAGGGTCGGGTAGACGTCCACCAACTCGACCGTGCGGGGGCATGCTTTGCCCTTGCCCTTGGTTCCGGGGGCCGCAATGATCAGCGGCACTCGCGCGGATTCCTCGAACAGGCTCATTTTCTGCCACTGCCCGTGCTCGCCGAGCAACCAGCCGTGGTCGCCCAAGAGCAAGACAACGGTGTTGTCGGCAAGCTCAAAGCGGACCAGCGCGTCCATCAATCTGCCCACCTGGGCATCGACGAAGGACACGCAGGCGTGATAGGCCTGAAGGAAGTTCTTGAGCTGACCCTCCGTCAGGCCGTAGTTCGGCGGCCTGACCTGGAGGGCGGCTTCGGGAATCAACGCAAGGTGATCCGCTGGCTCCTGCGGAAGCGACAGTGTCGGAAGCGGATGCTGCCGGAAATAGGCTTTCGGCGCGATGCAGGGAACATGCGGCCTGAAAAAACCGCAGGCGATGAAGAACGGCCGATTCTTGTTCTCCTCCATCAGCCGAATCACCTCGCCGGTGATCTTGCCGTCGGTCTGCTCTTCGTCCGTCCCTTCGGCGGCGAGAAAGGAGATGGCGGCCCCCAGCGAGCCTTTTGGGCCGGTGTATTGGATCACTTCGTCTTCGTCATCCTTGTCGCGTCCACGGGGGTTGATTCGCAGATTCCACGAGGGCGCATCGTCCAGACCGTCGGTTCCGATCTGACCGGGCACGCCGTAGTGATAGATCTTTCCCACGCGGGCGGCAAAGTATCCGACCTGCTGAAACAACTGCGGCAGCGTGAGCACGTCCGGCAGGTTCTCGCGAAAGTGCGTGCGATTCTCCAGTACCCCCGTCGTGTCCGGCCGCCTGCCGGTCATGAACGAAGCCCGGCTCGGATTGCATAGTGGATACTGGCAGTATGCCCGATCAAAACGCACGCCCTGTGCGGCCAGCCGATCGATGTTCGGGGTGATCGCGACCGGGCAGCCATAGCAGCCCAGCGAGTTGTTGAGGTCATCCGAGATGATCAGCAACACGTTCGGGCGGCGGGTGGCTCCGGCATCCGCGGGACGCTGAGCCCCGACGGCTTTGTCCGCCGCCGCGTCCGGGATGCCGTTGCCGGTACCCGCCAGTTGCGAGCACGCAGACTGAAGAACAATTCCGCAGGTCCAGAGGGTATAGGCAACGGTGGTCAGGTGATGGCTCATCTTCATCTCCTTGTGTTTGAAGTGCCGTGTGGGTTGAGATCCCAAGGCCGACCGCCTTTGTGCGGGCCGCAACTCAAGCGCACTGTCATCCGGAAACAGGCGCGCAATCTGCACACGCGTCTGGCCGTAAGGTTCTCATTCCTCTCCTCCTTGAGGACCAGTGTAGAGGGAAGATAACAACGGCGGCAACCCATTGCGAGAGCGATCAACAGCCGCCGTGACCGGCGTGGATAGCACTGTTGGCCGGCTGCACGGATTGGAAGGATCAGGTGCGTCGTCTCACTTCCCCTGGGTCGACGGCCGGTCCAGGGGGTGATGTCGCCATTTCGGTGGGGCTTGAAGCCGGCCGGCGGCTGCACTGCGGGCGGCATCGCTCCAGGAAGCTCAAAGCTTCATAACGCGAGCCACATCGGCGATCGGGTCGGTAGTGTAACCTTTCCCCTGCGGCGGCTCGGCATCTTTGTCCCAGTCCGGCTCGCCTTCGCGCATGAGCGCCCCATAATCGGCCGCTCCCTTGTACAGGCGGCGAAATACGGTGAAGCCTCACGAGAGCATGTGCCGGATCGGCTTGAGCTGTCCAAGGTGACATTTCCAAAAGCCCCCTGCTCCGGTAACCGGCGATCGCCAGAAGCTCAGGCAAGGTCTGGAGGTCGAGCAGCAGGCCGTATCGGTGCGGCCAACGGCCACGGTCTCGCATCCGTCCGATAAAACGCTTCTTTGCGTCCCGGACCGTCCTGCAAACCTTTCCACAGGGTTGGCAAGCGGTCTTTCCCGAGAGTATCAGCAGGGACCAAGCTCCTACGGACCTCCTCAACTCAGTATTCAGGCGCGCTCTGATGGACCCGATATCTTCTAGGGGGCGGGCGCGCGGAGCGAATCGGGAAAGCGCCTTCCTCCGAAATCCGACATGCCGCGTTTGTCAGGCCGTTGGAACGAATCGTACGCTTGAAACAGTGGCGGGCGACCCAAGGCGGGACATGGATAACGCATACTCCAGCTCGGAATCCAGCCGGACCGCAACGACAGCGCGCCCGAGATGGCGAACGCTCGTTCGCAGCCTGCGATTCAAGGCGTCCGTTCTTGTCATTTTGATTCTCGCCGTCGTGACGAGTATCAGCTCGACGCTGACCACCCAGGTGCTGGGGCAGGTCTTCTACGAGAATGAATACGCCCGGACCCGTGAGTGGGCTCAGTCACTGGCCATCAGTACGGCCGAGGCAATTCAGGCGCGAGACGCGGAGTCTCTCGGCCTTACCGTTCAGGATCTGATCAAGAGCAACTCCGTTGCGTACGTGGTGTTTTCGGATGCCGCCGGCGAGGTGCTGGTGTCGGGAGAAGTGAAAGCCGGTCTTCTGCAATCAGTAGTTTCCGCTGACGGCCAGACCCTCAGTCTCAAGACCATGAACGTACCCCGACTGGTGTGGAACAAGGAGCTGGGGTTGGCCTGTTCCGAGGTGAGCGTGCCCGTGCTTTCGAAAAGCACCATCCGGCCGACGGGAACGTCCGGTCGAGCCATTGTCGGATATCTGCACCTGGCGGTGGACGTGACCGCTACCAAGAAACAACTTGAACTGGTGAACCGGCGCGTCCGTCAGATCGCGATGGTGATGCTGCTGCTGACGGTGCCATGCAGCGTTCTCGTGGCCCGGCGGGTGGTCGCCCCTCTCAAAGAACTCTCCGAGACGGCCTGCGCGATCGCCAGAGGGTCGACCGATGCACGGGCACACATCAACACCGAAGATGAGATCGGTGACCTGGCTCAGTCGTTCAATACCATGGCCGATCGGCTGACGAAATCTCAGATGGAGTTGCTGGAGCTCAACGCGGAGCTGGAGGAGCGAGTCGAGCAGCGAACGCGTGAGCTGCAGGAACTGGCCGCCCGGGACCCGCTCACCGGGCTGTACAACCGTCGTCATTTCAGCGAGGTGATTGCCCGCGAGTATGCCGCGGCGGAACGCTACGACGCCGATCTGACGTGTCTGATGGTTGACCTCGACCGCTTCAAGGAAACCAACGACCGGTTTGGCCATCGGACCGGCGACGAGGTACTGGCGATCATGGCGCACGTGATCAGCACGGAGCTTCGTGGCTCGGACGTGGCGGCGCGTTTCGGGGGCGACGAGTACATCATTCTTTTGCCGCAGACCTCCGCCGCTTCGGCGACGGTGCTGGTGGACCGTATCACCAACCGCTTCAAGGAGGAGGTTACCCGCAAGTTTCCCGACGCGCCCGTCGGTGTGAGCATCGGTGTCGCCAGCCTCCGAACCACGCGCGCCGCCTCGGCCGAAGCCCTGATTCACGAGGCGGACGTGGCCCTGTACTCGGTGAAGGCATCTCGCAAATCCGGTGCGCTTCGCGACAAACGGCCGCGACCTGCCCGTTCCCGCACCTGAGGCCTGCTTCCTCGACACAGCGTGGGTGCAGCACCTCATTCCGATTCCTTGTAGGTGCTGCAGATCAGTGCGTCCCTGATCGCAGCCGCCAGCTCTTCGGCATGCTGCGAGCCGATCAGCAGCCGTCGGCCGCCTGCCAGCACCAACTGGACGCCTCGGTTGCCGCTGATGTTGTAGGCCTTTCCACCACGGCCCCAGCGGATGCCCCACCCGCCGAACTCCCGGATAGGTCGGTAGGTTCTCGGCCAACATTCCGTGATTTCGTCAAATCGGATGTGCCGCCACCCCAACGGCCAAAAGCGAACGTAAAGCCCGTCGCCTCGGACCTCGGTGATCAGTCTTGTTGCATACAAGAGCCAGGCAAAGATCAGGGTGACCAGTAGCGGTACCGCAAATGCCGCGATCAGGGCGATGCTGTTCCAGGTCAAGTGCCCCGCGGGAGACGCCAATAGCAATTGTCGGAACAGGACATAGCCGAGAATGATCGCCATGCTTGCCGGCCATGCCAAGACCATGGCCCACAGCCAGACTTGGCGGAATTGCTGGACCTCTGTGAAGATAACCTCAGGTGAACGGCTGCCGGGCATGATATCGAACTCCGTGAGCTTTCGTCGGCTCGTACCGCGCTTCCACATGCCGCGGATTGTACCTCTTGTCTGATCATGACGCGATCACGATAGCCGGATCGAAGTGCAGAGGGATCGGCCAAGTTCCGGGATGTCCTTCGGAACCGTGAAGCTCCCCGCGGTTGAGAAACTGTCCCGCAACCCGTGTGGAACCGGCTTCCGGCCCGTCGGCTTTCGGGGTTTGCAAATAGGCTCTGGACAACGGACCAAGGGCACGCCGGGCCGCAAAGGGCACTTAGCGCGTGAGGGGCGCTCCCTTTCGGCTCTGCCAGTGGGCCGCGCCGGAGAGGTTTGGTTGACTCGGCAGACCGGGGTCGCGGTTCGGAAAGAAGTCCGTAATGATACCGGGGCGCAGGAGCTGTCGCAGAACAGTCTCAGCCGCCCTTTTTTCGCAGTATGTGGAGATACCCGCGCCGATAGTGTAAAATGGGTTTCTGCCCGAAGGGGCGAAAATGCGGAGGAACCATGACCAGGCAACAAACTGAAACGGAACGGGCTCTTTGTTCACGGCGTCTGTTGCTGGCTTCCGCGATACTCCTGAGCATTCCAACGGGCCGATTGGTGGCGGCCGATTCGGCCTATCTGTACGGCATCCACTGGTGGGGCTATACGCCGGGACAAGCGGTCGACACGGGACCTGCGGCAATGCTCGACTGTCCGGCGTTCGGCGGATGGGACGTTGAGACGATCGTCACCCATTCGGCGAACTGGTGGCAGGCTTCCTTCTTCACGGGGTTGTACCAGGATCTCTACACGAACAAAAACGTCACCGTTATCACTCGCATCGACTACAACTGGGGCGAGACGGTCCCTTCGCCGACCAACCCCGATTACGCGAGTTGGCCGACCAGCGTGGTCAACACCGTCAACACGCTCCGCAACTACTGCCACATCTGGCTGATCGGCAACGAGCCCAACATCGTCAGCGAGGGCAATAGCTGGCCCGACAACCACGTCACGCCTGCCGGCTACGCCGCGATCTACCGCAACGTGCGAAATGCCATTCACAGCTCGGCTCAAGCCAGCCCGGCCGGGGAGCACGTTGTGCTGATCGCCGCCCCCAGCCCGGGCGGCGTCATCGCCGGTGTCCGTTGGATGGACGGCAACCAGTGGCTCGGGCAAGTCATTGATAACATCCCGGCCGCCGAGATTGACGGTATCGCTCTCCATGCCTACGGAGGCAGCCTGACGGACTTCCACAACAGTTACGTCTCACAACTGAACCTGATCGACGGCAAGGGGCTTCAGGATCGGCCGGTCTACATCACCGAGTGGAACAAGGTTTCGACCGAGCCGGTCATCGCTCAGTTCGTTCGCGACTGTTATGCGGATCTCAATACCTGGAACCAGACGCCCGGCAAGCACAACATCCGCTGCCTGTGCTGGTTCATATATGATTGGGGGCAGCAGAATACGAATCCGGATTTTCAGAATATGTCGATCGAGTACTGGAAGAATAACGGCGAGCCGGCGGGCAGCCCCAACGACCTGTACACCGCGTTCCAGCAAACCGTCGACCTTCGCTACCCTGCCGGTCTGGTCGGCACTCGGCCGATGGGTCGTTCTATCGGCCGATCCCCCGAAAGCTTTGCTCGCGAGGTTTACTATCGCGACGAATTGGCGAACGACACCTTTGAAGTGTGGAATGCCGGAACCGACACGCTCAACTACGCCATCACCGACGACGCGACGTGGCTCAACGTCAACCCGACCGCCGGGTCGTCGACCGGCGAGCACGATACGATCACGATCCTCTATGACACAGAGCACCTCGCAATCGGATCTTACCTGGCGACGATCGCGATCAGCGACCCGGCGGCCTCGCCGCCGACTGCCATCGTGACCGTCTCGCTCAGCGTTGTCGACTCCCCGTATGCTCCAGCCGACTTCAACCGCGACAGGTTCGTCGATGAGACTGATTTGGACCTCTTTTTGGATTGCTTGACCGGTCCGAATGCCGGTCCGCCGGCCACCGGGTGCAAACGCACCGACATCGATTGGGACGGCGACGTTGACCAGGATGATTTCGGCCTTCTCCAGCGGTGCATCAGTGGCACTGGCAGCCCGGCAGATCCCGACTGTGCCGACTGACAGTACGGCCTAATTGTTGTCGTTGGTCGTCCTCGAGGTCGTCGGGACAACGGACGAATTTCCTCGACGAGCGAGGGCCGCCTGGAGCTTGGTACGAACATCCGGTGCCGCTTCATCAAGCAGCTTGGCGATGGCGGCTGTGGACGCTTGGCCCCGCATGTGATGGAGGGCGTTCTCGGCAGCGTCACGGGTGGGTCCCGCCGGGCCGGAAAGCAGCCTCACCAGCTCCCGTACGCCTGCGGAAATCCCGGCGTCTCGAATGGCCCTGATGGCGGCCAGTCGCACGGACTCGTCAGCATCGCCGATAGCGTCGATGATTGTTCCGGCGGCGGTGTCATTCATCCAGCGGCCGCGACGGCCGAGAATCTCGATCAGGTCGGCTTTCAGCGGCCCTGCGGCCTGAGTCATCTGCTCGGCCACGGCCGTGGTCAGGTCGTTGCCCGGAAGCAACTCGCACGCCTGAACGGCGGCCGCACGAACGCGCACGTTGTCATCCTTCAGGCCGCCAAAAACGATGCCGACCGCTTCCTTCGTGGCCAGTCGACCACACGCATGCACCAGACGACAACGCTCCGGAACGCTCAGCGATGACGCGTCGGGCAGGATCTTGAAGACGTATTCCGCAGGCTGGAACATCTCGGCGTCCATCAGCGTCTCCATGAGACGAATCAGGGCCGACGCGGAACCAGGTCTGCCGCTCTTGAAGGCTTGGGCTAGTACATCGAACGACTCGGCAGATGGCAGCATTGCCAGAGCGTCCATCACGGCGCGGGCGGTCGCCGGATCGCCCTCGATAGCGCCGCCGGCGATATACGAGGCGGCCGCAGGGTCGCCCCGCAAGGCAAGCGAGGCAATGACGCCCAACCTGGTTTCACCGGTCGTGATCTGGACGGCACCCATGAGGCACTGGCCTGCCCTGCGATTCGGGATTCGGGCCAGCGATTGTCGGGCGGTCTCGGCCAGTTCCGGAGTGTTTAGCGCAATGTACAGCGCATCGACGGAGGCGTTTTCCGCCGCGATGAAACCCAGCAACGCACAGATATGCCGCCTGGTCTCAATCGGGTGGTTGGCCTTCAGTTCACGCACCAGGGCTCGTTCAACATCGCCGCCGTTATTGGTGCCCGCGCAGACCTGCACCATGCGAAACAGGGTCTCATAAGCCATTTTACCGGCGGTCGGGTTCTCGGCGGTTCGTCCGAGCAATCGTATCAGCGTTGGCACGGCCGGCGCCCCGACCGCAACCAGATCATGTAACGCCTTTGTCTGGACGTCGGGATCGTTCGTTCCTAGAGCGATGATGCGCCCGTCGTCGGCCGGAAGACTCTGTCCCATGGCCGGGGAGACGGCCAGGAACACTCCGACGAGCCCTGCAGCAATCGAGATTCTCATGTACACGTTGCTCCTGCGATGGAGTGGGCGTGCGATGCGCTCCTCGTTACGTCACGCGAACCAGGGGGCACGATAGGGCTTGTCAAGCCAGCGGTCCAGGGCGGGATCATTGATGATTATCTCTTTCTCCGGATCCCATTGAATCGTTCGCCCGGTGCGAATGGCGATGTTGCCCAGGTGACAGACGGTCACCGATCGACAACCGATTTCGACGTCGCAGATGGGACGCTTGCGCGTACGGACGCAGTTCAGGAAGTCACGCTCGTGGCCGAGGGCATCTTCGCCCGGCGAACGGTAGAGATGCACGTCTCCGGGGCCAAGAGGGTCGTTGAGAATCGCCGGATCGCCGGCTTCAATCCACCCTCTGCCGACCTCGATCCAGCCGTCGGTGCCTTGGAAGCGGACACCGTTGCGCCCGTGGCTTACGGTTTCGAGCACAACGCCGTTGGCATAAGTGTGCCGGACATGAAAGCTGACTGCGGTCTCAAACAGCCCGCGGGTCGGGAAGGCCGCGGAGACCGGCTCGGTCTTGACCGGGCCGCTGTTGTCCATGCCCAGGCCCCACTGGGCGATGTCGTTGTGGTGGGCTCCCCAGTCAGTCATCTTGCCGCCGGAGTAGTCGTAGAACCACCGGAAATCCGAGATGCAGCGCTTTGGCGTGTATTCCGCCCACGGGGCCGGACCGAGCCAGAAGTTCCAATCCAGGCCCGGCGGCGGGGGCACATTGGGTTCCCAATCGCAGACCGGCCCGCCGCCGATCGTGGCCCGCACTAACCCCACCTTGCCGATACGGCCGCTGCGAACCAGCTCGCAGGCCAGCCGGAAGTTGCTGCACGACCGCTGCTGGCTGCCGACCTGGAAGACGGTGGCGTTACGGCGGGCGGCGTCAACCATGCGGCGGGCCTCGCGGATGGTGTATGAGAGCGGTTTTTCGCAGTAGACGTCTTTGCCCGCCTCGCAAGCGTGGATGGCAGTGAGGGCGTGCCAGTGATCGGGCGTGGCAATCAGCACGGCATCAACGTCCTTGCGAGCCAGCAACTCGCGATAGTCGTTGTACGCGGGAATGTCCTTGCCGTAGGCCTCCCGAACCATCTTCATGGCCTCGTTGCGGCTCTGGTCAAAGACGTCCGCGATGGCCACCACTTGGACGTCTGGAAACTGAAGGAAGTTGCCAAGGTGCCCCCGTCCCATGCCGCCGACGCCGATGAAGCCCATGCCGATGCGGTCGTTGGCCGGTCTTGTTTCGGCGCCGCCGCGAGCCCGGCCGGTGAGCACGTATGGGCTCATCGCCGTGGCGGTCAAGATGCGTGCTCCTTGTCCAAGCAGTCTTCGTCTCGATATGGGCAGATGTTCGCTCATGCCGGTTCCTCTGCGGCTTCGCCGAATTGCCTCGTCGAACGGGCCCTTGCGGCCGACGTCCGGCCGCGCCCATACGCAAGGTTATACCATAACCTGGCGAGTGAAAGCACGTCCGACGGCTTCCCAAATGGGTGGACATCGCTTAGTCTGCGCCATCGCGAAGCTTGTTGTTTGAGCGGACGCGTGTGAGTGTGCTGACAGTGAGACTTCTTGGCCATGAACAGAGCGATTTTGAAGACGTCGTGTCTTGGTGTGCTGCTTGGCAGTCCCGTAACCGTTCAGACCCCATCGGTCCGATCTGCCGGTAGCATACCCCCCTTCAA
>DAOOIV010000102.1 GCA_035384605.1 Phycisphaerae bacterium | reverse complement strand
GCTCATGATGAACCCGCCGGCGAAGATGAATGATCCCGTTCTTGCCAACTACATTCCTTGGGAGGGCGACGAAGGCGCATCAGCAGGTTGGTATTCCTCGGTGCTCAAGGACGGCGAAAAGATCCGCATCTGGGGTTCGGGCAAGGCTCTCCTGCCGGTCAGCTTGAAGAACGGGGGACCGGTCATCGATCTGTACGCCTATGCAGAATCCGATGACGGGGTTCATTTTACGAAGCCGGATCCGAACCGGCATCGCTTCGACGAAAAGCCGGCCGAGGTGGGCAAACACGGTCGCACCGGCGGCGTCAGCGTCTGGGTTGATCCTCATGGGCCGCCGTCAGAGCGATACAAGACGCAAGCCAAGTTCTATCCGCCCAACGCTCCGGCGGAGTTCCACGTTTGTGCTTCCCCGGACGGCTATCGCTGGACGTTGTTGTGCAAGCCGGCCATCGAGGAGATGGATACCCAGAGCATCGCCTTCTGGGATGAACGACTTGGCAAGTACCTGTTGTATACGCGAAAAAACCCGCTCCGGAACACGCCCAAGCGGTACCGGGTCGTCCGCCGGTTTGAGTCGATCGATCTTCTGAACTGGGAGAACGAGGTTTTCGTGATGCAGGCGGACGAGATCGACAATTCGACCTACGCGCCTCCGACTCCTCAGCCGCCGGTGGATTACTACGGTGCAGCGGTGTTCAAGTACCCGGAGGATTCCCCGGACGCCCTATACATCATGCTCGCGCAGGCCTTCTGGCACTGGCAGCGACGACCGGTCGAGCAGCGGCAGGGTGGATACCCGGATCACAAGTTCAGCGTTGAGGTGCTGGCGCCGGCGACGCTGGATGTCCGGCTGGCCGTAAGCCGCGACGGGATCCGCTTTCAGCGGGTCGGCGACAGGAAGCCGTTCATCGGCCTCGGGATGGAGGGAACCTTCTCAGCCAAGCGAACGTGGGCTTTGCCGAACCCGGTCCGTATGGGCGACGAACTGTGGATCTATTATTGCGGCGAGAACCGCGATCACGACGGCTTCGTCGATCCGGCGGCGTCCAAGTATCTGTGCGGCATCGATCGGGCGATTCTGCGGCTGGACGGTTTCGTTTCCGCCGACGCCGATTACACGGGCGGCGAAATCGTCACCCCGCTGATCACCTTTGCCGGCGGACGGCTGGAACTGAACTTCGACGGCGGGGCGGGCGGAAGCGTGTGCGTGGAGTTCCTGGACGAGAATGACAAGCCCATCGAGGGCTATTCCGGCGCCGCCGCCGAACCGCTATACGGCAACTCCGTTCGCCTGCCGGTGCGATGGGGCGACAAGACCGACGTCAGTTCACTGGCCGGCAAGCCGATCAGAATTCGATTCCGCATGCGCGACTGCAAACTGTACGCGTTCCAGTTTGTAGAGTGAGAGCGCGCCTTGCCTACCCGACGCCAAAGGTGAGACGGTCCTGTCCGGACTCAACGCGATTGGGGCCGTTTCTCCATGTGGACCAGGGTAAGGACTGTCGAACCAGCCGCCGTCGCGTGAACGTTTCACCGTTCAGGAATCTGGCGGTCCTCGATTGCCGGTTCGACCTTCACATTACCCTGTCTTTGCCCCGAGGAACTTACACGATCTCGTGCCCAGCGGCGGAAGACATGAAGCGGAAACGGTTCTCGACGTACTCCAGCCAATTACTCTGAGGCATGGCATAGGGCCGGAACTGTTCAAGGAGCCCCAATTCCTCGCTGTGCAGCAAGGCGCGGTACAGGCCGAGGCGATTGGCGGCCGGCGAGTCGATCAGGTTACTGGAATCTGCGGCGCTCATCTGAAAGAGCACGCGGTTATCGAACTCTCGCATGGTCTGACGGTTGAAGGTGCGTTCGAGAGTGACCGGCGTGTCAGCCCAGGCCAGCGTATGGATTCCATTCGGTGGGCCTTCCCGCAGCAGTTCGCTGAGCTGTCGGCCCGGGTCCGGCGGCGCGTCCTCATCGGTTCTCGCGAAGCTGAACTCGTCCTCCTGGCGGCGCAAGGGGCGATAGCGTTGCAGGCCGTAGATGATCAGGTACATCGAGGGGTCCGAACTTGTCACCTCGCCCTGCTGGCGGCGCTGCAACTCGGCGGTCAGCTCGTTCATGGCCTCGGTCAGTTCGCGGTACTCGACGATCCGCGTGGCGTGCGGCAGGATTGAGGCGACGCGCTGCAGGTACCCGGCCCAAGGGGCATCGACGGGTGAGCCGTCGAGGATGACGAAACGGGCCGACCGAGGGGGCTGCTGGGCGGCGAGGCTGACCATGGCCGAGGCCATCATTGCCAGTGCGGCTTCGTCGCGCTGGCCGACCATGAGCAGGTTCGAGCCGCTCTGTCGCCGAAAAGCCACCGAGGTGGGATCCTTGATCGCCACCGCCTCGCCGAGCCAGGCTTGGGGGGCGGCGGAGGTCACCGGCCAGTTCGGCGCGGCCAGGAGGCGCGCGAGCAAACGGTTCTGGGCGATTTCGGAAGGAGCGTTGCCCTCGAAGACGATGAGCGGCTCGCGGTCGACGGTTCTCTCACGAGCCTTAAGACCGACACGTTCGAGCAGTTCGTCGCGGCGATCGTCAGCCAGCCAGGCGGTCTGGAACGGGCTGATGCCGGTAATCAGGCCCCCGGCGTCGTTGTAGATGGCCTCCCCCGGTCGAGAAAGCAACCGCGCGGCCGCGTTTTCGTCGTCGAGGATCAAGCGCGAATCGGCATCCGAGCACTGCAGGGCGATGCGAACGGCCATCTGGCCGATGGTGCTGCGCGCCAGACCCGACGTTCCGCCGAGGGTCTGCGAACCGAGAATGACGTGGATGCCGAACGCACGGCCCTGCCGGACGAGTCGGTCGAGCAGGATGGCGGCGTCCTGGGCCAGTTTGTCGTCCTCGGAGAAGAAAACCTGGAACTCGTCCACGATCAACAGGGTTCGGGGCATATTCCGGCCGGTGGCCTGGCGATAGGCGGGTAGATCCTGCACGCCCGCCCGGCGCAGCAGGTCGCCGCGGCGGTTCATCTCGGCGTCGATACGGCGAAGCACGCTGAGGCCGAACTCACGATCACTCTCGATGGCCACGGCGCGGGCGTGCGGCAGGTCGTTGGTGACGTAGGTCTTGAATTCCACGCCCTTCTTGAAGTCGATCAGGTACAGCTCAACCTCTTCCGGCGGGTACCAGAGAGCCAGATTCGTGATCATCACATGCAACAGCGTTGACTTGCCCGAGCCGGTCTTTCCGGCGATGAGGGCATGTTGGGCCACGCCCCGGCCGAGACGCAGTTCCTGAATCCGCACCGCGCCGGTCCGCCCGATCGGGATTCGCAGCTCCTCGGCGGCGTTGGACGACCACATTTTCTCCGGCGAGGGCGCGATGGTGTCGAATGGCACCTCGACACGGTTGGCGTCGCGGGCCAGGTTACCGATGGCGTGCATCAAGCGGGTCAGAGTGGTCTCGGCCGGCGGCGCGTCCACCGTCAGGGGGAACTGGCGGAACACCTCATCCTGCCAGACGAATCGGCCCCCTTCGTGCAGCAGGGTAATGCTGCGCGGTCTGATGTCGTCGATCTGGATCCCGATCGGCGGCTGTTGGCGAGCGTCGTGGGCAATCAGCGTGTAGACGCCGCATCGAGCCCCGCTGCTGACAATGCTGCTCAGCCGCCGTGCGGCCTCTTCGTTAAAGCCGGCCGGGAAGTCGGCCACCACCAGGAAGCGGTACGGCTCGGCCAGCTCACCCGCCTGACGGTTGTAGGCGTCAATCGACTCGAATTCGTTGCGTAGATACTTCTGGATCACGTTCTCCATGTGGTTCGTCAGGTCGGTCAGGCGTTGCTCGATGTGGGCGGCTTCGGTCCAGATGCGCGAGTCGACCAAGGCCTCCTGGTAATCCGCCAAGTGCATGAAGCCGGCGAAGTTGCGGCCCAGTCCCACGGGATCGACGATGGTGAATCGCACCCGCCCGGGAGGCAGGGAAGTCAGCAGCCGGGCCATGACCGACTGCAATACGGCGATGGCCTCGTCACGACCGTCCGGATCGGTCTGGACCAGCAGCGAGGCGTGATGCGGCAGTGTCAGCACGGCCGGCACGCACAAGTTGGCGGGGTAATCGGCGGCGAAATTGCCCAGCCTCAGGACGTCCTCGGAAAGACGCTTCATCTCGATTTCGATCTGCCCGAAGCGAATGACCGGACTGAAACGACTCGTTGGTCGCCATTGCTGCCAGGCGGGGTCACTCCAATCCGTCAGAGCGCGGGGATCAAGGCCGGCGGTCCGATCCAGAAAAGCTCGAATGTGCTCCAGACCGATGCGACAGCGGGTCTGGAGTTCAGCTCGAGCCCGATCGTAAGCGGCCTGGCAGGCGGTCATCTCGCGTTCGTACCGGCGGCGAACCGCGGTCGTCGAACGCTCCAGACGCTGTTCCAGCCGCTGGATGAGCGGCTTCCATTCCCGGTCGGCCTTCTGGCGGTTGGCGGCGTGGCGATCCTCGATTTCCCGCTTGAGCCAGGAGTGAGCCTCATCGGCCTTTTTCATCGATGACTCGGCGGTCTTGCGGGCTTCCGCCATTTCCATGTCGTACTTCTTTTTTGCGCGGCTTTCTTCGGCCTCTCGCTTGCGAGCTGACTCGGCTTGTTTTTCCTCAAGGCGGCGGTGGAATTGGGACGAGTACTGATCCAGCGCCAGGCGCGCGTTTGCCAGTGTTGCCCGAATCGGCAGGTAGGCTTCGCGGACGCGGGCGCTCGCCTTGGGCGCAATGAGCCTGACCACGACGACGACGGCCGCGAGAGATAATCCGAACGCCGCCGGTCCGGCGATCGCGAACGGCGGCCAGCCGGCCCACCCGAGCATATGTGGCAAAGCGGCCAAGCCGACGGCAGCAGCGCAGGCGAAGATCGCCAGGAAGTAGAGCTTTGCACCCGTCAGCCAAGCGGGCCAGCTCAGTTCGGCAAGGGCGGCAATCTGTTCCTGGGCCCGTTCGACCTGTTGCTGAAACGTACCCTGCGGATTGCCCGACTCGGGGACGTGACCGGGCGGGTCCTGCGTTTCTGCAAGACGCATCTGGCCATACTGGCAAAGCAGCCAATCCGCCTGCTCGCGCAGCGTCGAGATCATCCCCTCCTGATTGGGGAAAGCCTCCTTGAACTCCTTGAGGTCCCTGGCCAATTGTTCCCTGGTCGCCTGGGCGACGCTTTCGCTCAACCACAGCTCGTGATCGAGTTTGCTCTTGGCCCGCTCCTCGGCCCTGGTCAATTCGAGAGTGATTCGCGATCGCAGCGATGCGGTGTTCTCCTCAAGGGTCCGGAGATCCGACGCGTGGAGCGATTCGATTTGAGCGATTTGTTCCTTGTAGTGCCGGCAGGCGTGGTCGAGGCGGGTCTGCAGATAGTGCTCAACCTTGTCGCGAGCCTGGTCATAGCGTTGCTGAGCCTTCCGGGACGCGGACCTGTATTTGTGCTCGAACGGCGCCTGTGCCGCCTGAACGGCTTCCACCGACAGATCAATCCATTGACGCAGGGCGGCCCGCTGCACGTCCAGGTAGTCGGACCCGCTGGACGATTCATCAGGAGGGTATTGCTTGGCTTCCTGCGACATCGGCCGTACTCCCGGTCCGCGCTCCTACTCGCAATCCTGCCGTATCTGAGCGATGACCGAACTCATATGGGCCATGGCCTCCTGGGTGACCCTGACCTCACGCAACAGCGAGTGGATATAACGTTCTTCAAACTGCCTGGCGACATCGTCTCGCCACAGAGTCCGCACCTCATCCCAGCGAGCGGCGAGGTCCTTTGCAGCCTTCCTCATGTTCGCCTGACCGGTGTGAAGGCTCACGTCCCCCTCCTTTTGTCGGCAGATTGAGACGGGCTGGGCCAGAGGATCGCGTCGCGGTCGTCCAGCAGGACCTCCAACGATTCCGCCCGCAAGACGAGCAGTGTCCCGACGGGCAGATCGAGGATCGGTGCCCACTGGGGTCCCTGAGCGATGAGTTCGCCGATTTGCACCGCCTGAAAGCGGTCTGGGGGGTCGCCTTCAACAGGTCCGGCGTACCATCCGCTGTCCTCGGGTCCGGCCGGTTCGCTCCGCTCGAAGTAGAGATGAGGCCAGGTTTCGCACCCCGTTGCGAAGACCAGTCGGGAACCGGGGGACGGCGCGGTGCGGGTGATGCCGAGGCTTGCGATGCCGTCGCGATCGGCCTGACTGACGATACGCCCGGCCAGTGGCTTGGGAATCGGTCCTACCGGAGCCTGCTGCCGGATTTCGGCAGGTGGGCTGAGCCTGCGCAGTTCGGCGTAGGCGGCCTCACGGGATTCGGGCCAGGGACTGTCCAATAACTCGGCGAGGCTGCTGGTGCGAGCAACACTGGCAAAGGCGGCGTGAAGGTCCACCTCTTCCCCGCTTGCGGCCTTGAGCGAGACGTAGGATTCCAACGACTCGATCATGCGGTCAAGTCGTGCGATGGCTGCGGGCAGCTCGCTATCGACCATCCGGCCGAGGGCCTGAACCTGCCCCTTGTACTCAAAGACCTCTTCATCAAGGCGGCGATTCCACTTTTGCACATTGGCCAGTTTCGTCTCGGCTTCTTCCAGACGTCGACGGGCCAGTTGCACGGCCTTCTCTTCATCGACGCAGGAGTAGTGTCCGCCCAAGGGCGTCTTGGTGAGTTTCTTCTGGTTCAGGGCGATCTTGGCCCGGGTCAGCAGCTCACTGCGGCTGACGATCTGTGACTTCCAGTAGCGAAGCTGCTCGTTTTTGAGCCACAGGCCGACGCGCTGGATTTCGGAATCCCCCTCGAGCAAGCCCGTTCGCGCGGTTTCGGCGAACAGACACAACGCAACGCGCAGGTCTTTCAGTTTCTCGATCGATTCCACTCGGGCGGCCTGGCTCATCGGCAGGTCCTAGTGTTGCTGAAGGTAATCCTCAATGTACCCGGCTTTTTTCAGGAGGAACGTCACATGACGCTCCGACAGCTTGAGGAAAGCGTTGAGCACTCTCATGGTCTGCTCGAACTCTTCGGCGAACTTGCGCTGCTCCTGGTCTCGCCAGGTCTTCTCCAGACTGAGCATTCGGGCATGCAGGCCGGCAATCAGGCTGTGAAGCTCCCCGTTGAAGCGGTTGAGGTCCTGAGCGAATCGCCTCAGCTCGGACGGGTCCACATAAGCTTGGGCCATGAGCGTCTCCTTGCGTCGGTACCGGCCGATCAGCACGGCGGGGAACCAGCCGGTGGCCCCTTGCGGGCCTCAACTGATTCTATCCTGAAACCCGTCTGATTTCGACAGGAAACCGACATAAGTGTCAGGCCGCCACAGGCACCCCTGCGACAGTGAATGACCGGGACGGGTCTTTGGTGTGGTCAATTCTCAGGAGCCGGCGAGGGATTGCATCGGGTAGATGACGGAGCCCAATGATGAGTATCCATAGCCGCGGGTGCGCGACCGTCTGGGCTAGCATGCCGACCGGTCCAGGTTGGGCGATCAACGCTCTTCATGGGGTTTCCCCGCCAAAGGCAGGCCGGCCGTGATACGGCCGGTCAGTGGTCGCCTGCTGTTCTTCTTCCTTTCTATGGTCTCAGCCCGTTTCAACGGGCTTACCTGACAAGGACAGGCCCGTCAAAACGGCCTCGATGGGGTAACACAGTGAAGGAGGAATTGGCCGACCGTGAACCAGTCGTAAAACGACCGGCCTGTTTGCCCTTCGGGAAAGACCGCTGAAGCTGAAGCGGTCTGCGTCCGGCTTGCGTTCACGACAACCGGGTCAGCCGCCAGGAGTGCCGCCGCTTCTGTTACCGGCCCCGTAGCCGCTCGCGGGAGCAGACGTCTCATCGAATGGAGGCCGTGATGATATAATATCACGCCATGGTTTCCGAATTGCCGGAAGGAGAGTCACCCGAGAGGCTGACGGACGCGCAGTCACCGAGGCTGTCGGCCGATCCGCGCGAGGCCTTGTTGAACAAGATTCGTCACCTGCCCAGGACGCCCGGGGTGTATCTGTTCAAGGACGCACAGGGCCGGGTGCTCTATGTTGGAAAGGCCAAGGACCTCCGCAGCCGCGTGAGCAGCTATTTCCAGAACTCGACCGACCTGCTGGCCACGCGAGGGCCGGAGATCGCCCACATGGCCTCGCTGGCGGTGGACCTGGACTTTCTCGATTGCGAGACGGAGGTCGACGCCCTGTTGCAGGAGAACCGGCTGATCAAGGACATCCAGCCGCCGTATAACGACCGACTTCGTGACGACAAGACCTTCCCATACCTGGAGATCACGACCTCCGACGACTTTCCGGGCGTCTACGTTACCCGGAAGCCCCGACTCAAGGGCAACAAGTTGTTCGGTCCGTTCACCAACGCCGCCGGCGTTCGCGATGCAGTTAATGCCCTTCAAAAGGTGTTCAAGTTCAGAACGTGCGAACTGGAGATCGTTGACGGCGATGAGCGGCGGCGCTATTTTCGACCGTGCCTGCTGCATTCCATCAGCCGTTGCACCGCCCCCTGCGCCGATCGCATCTCGAAGGAGGAGTACCGCAAGGATATTGAGCGGCTCAAGAAGTTTCTCGCGTCCAAGCGAAGCGTGGTGTTGCGGCAGTTGAATCGGGAGATGGAGCAGGCCGCCCGACATCAGGAATACGAAATCGCCGCCAGGCTGCGCGACGAGATCAAGGCTCTCGAAGCCCTCTCGTTATCGGGAGATCCGAATGCGGACGTGCAGCCGGAGGTGTTCTACATCGATCCGGCCGAGGGATTGGCCAAGCTGGGCGAGATCCTGGATCTCGACCGGGCTCCGCGGTCTATCGAGGGAATCGATATCGCCAATCTTCACGGCGAGGAGTCCTGTGGTTCGCTGGTCTGTTTCATCGACGGTAAGCCCTTCAAGAACGGCTACAAACGTTTCCGCATCAAGACGGTCGA
Organism: Phycisphaerae bacterium; assembly: GCA_035384605.1. Classification (NCBI taxonomy): domain Bacteria; kingdom Pseudomonadati; phylum Planctomycetota; class Phycisphaerae; species Phycisphaerae bacterium. The sequence continues at coordinate 8,940 of DAOOIV010000102.1, read as the reverse complement.
AGGCATCGACGACTACGCCATGATCCGCGAGGTGGTCCTGAGGCGGTACCGGCACGCGGCCGAAGGAGAGGAACTATACCCGGACGTCATCCTGATCGACGGGGGTTTGGGGCAGCTCCACGCCGCTCTGAGCGCCTTCGACGAGATGAACATCGCCCCGCCCATGGTGGTTTCTCTGGCCAAGCGGGACGAGGAAATCTACATCCAGGCCCGGAGCAGACCGGTCCGCCTGGCACGTAACGATCCGGCGCTGCGTCTCTTACAGCAAGTTCGCGACGAGGCCCACCGCTTCGCGCAGCATTACCATCACCTCCTGCGGCGCAAGAAGACCTTCGAGGAGGATGTGGCCGCCGGACGCAAGCCGCCCAGGGCCGCTCGGCCCGAGGGGGGGCGTCCGAAAAGACCGGGCGCCTCCGGGCAATAGGCCCGGATTACCTGTCGCCCTTGGCGGTCGCCTGGAACGTCCGGAAGTGCATGGCATGGGGGTCGTCGGAGACTTTCTCCCCTGCGGGTCAGAATGAACAATTCTTCGTCCGACCCGTCTCATACTAGTGGTTACCTTGCGTTTGGGCGTCTTGCATCGTAGGATTCACTGGAAGGCGGCGTCAACTGAGCGTGTCCGGCGTTTGACTGGCATAAAGGGGGACGCCGGTGGCTGCGCCCACTAATGGAGAGGCCTGAAAGATGTTTGTCATTTCGCCGGCATGGGGTCGGTCGACAGGGGCCGATAAGCACCTGCCGATCAGGCTGGCAACGGTGATGGTCGCGGCGTCGCTGATCTTCTGCATATCAGAAGCCTCCGCTGCTTGTGGATTTGACTGGAAACCAGGGGAGTCCCCACAGGGTCTGAGCTACGAAGGCTATGCCATGGCCGTTTACGACGACGGCGGCGGCCCGGCACTCTACGTTGCGGGGGGGTTCGAAACGGCCGGCGGCGTCAAGGTTTGCGGCGTTGCTCGGTGGGACGGACGTTACTGGTCGCCCGTCGGGGGTGGTGTGAGCAAGCCCTCCGGGTGCGGGCAAGTCAAGGCCTTGGTGGTGCACGACGGCGAACTCGTGGCCGCCGGTTCGTTTGCCATGGCCGGCAACACAGCAGCGGCCAATATCGCCCGCTGGAACGGGAGTCGCTGGGCTCCGCTCGGCGAGGGAACGAATTTCGACGTCCTGGCGCTGGCGATTTACGGCAATGATTTGATTGCCGCGGGAAACTTCACCACGGCAGGGGGCGTTTCTGCCAACCGGATTGCGCGGTGGAACGGCGAAACATGGTCGCCCCTCGGTTCGGGGCTTAATGACGCCGTCGGAACGTTGCACGTCCACGAAGGGGAGCTGATCGCGGGCGGGCGATTCACAATGGCCGGCGGATTGAAAGCCAACCAGATCGCCCGATGGAACGGGAGTGAATGGCAGTCCGTGGGAGGCGGAGTGACGGCCGGGTCAAACCCCAATGTCAGTGCCTTGCTCAGTTACGGGGACCATCTGGTTGTCGGCGGGTTCTTCGCCGCGCTTGGCGGCGTTGCCTGCAAGAACATCGGCATCTGGGACGGAAGCAAGTGGGCACCGCTCGGCGAGGGAACGGATGCGTCGGTCCTGGATCTGACGCTGTATAACGGGGAGCTGATTGCCGGCGGGTTCTTCGAAAAGGCCGGCGGGAAACCGGCTCGCCACATTGCCCGGTGGGACGGCGAGACGTGGAGTCCATTGGCGGGCGGGCTGATGAGTTACGTCATTGCCCTTGCGGTGTATGGAGACGATCTGATCGCAACCGGCTCGGGAACGGTCGCGGGAGGTGTTCGGGCTGACAACATCGCTCGATGGGATGGAACCAGGTGGTTTCCGCTCGGGGCGGCCATGGACCACAGCCCCTACGCATTTGCGGACTACAATGGTGAACTCATAGCGGGCGGAGAGTTTACGTACCTCAATGGGGTCAGGTGCAACGGGATCGCCCGGTGGAGCGGGTCGGCGTGGGTCTCGCTCGGCGAAGGCGTTGCCGGGGGCAAAGACGGAACTCAGGTCAGGGCTTTGACCGTCTACCGGGGTGAGCTGATCGCCGGCGGCAATTTCGCTCAAGCCGGCAGAGTCGGTGCCAAGAACGTGGCGCGCTGGAACGGCAGCTCATGGGCGCCGCTCGGACAGGGCTTCAATGGGCCGGTTCGTGCCCTTATTGTCTGCAAGGGTGAACTGATTGCCGGAGGCACGTTCACCACTTCGGGGGGGACCACGCTTAACGGCATCGCCCGCTGGGACGGGGAAGCATGGATGCCACTGGGCAATGGTGTAAGCGGGACTTGGAGTCCCGGTGTCTACTGTCTGGCCGCGTTCGCCGGCGACCTTTATGCGGGTGGCTTGTTCTTGAAAGCCGGCGGCGAGACGGTGAATCATGTTGCCCGGTGGGACGGGGCCGAATGGCATTCGCTTACCGGGGGAGTCACCGGCTCGGGGTATCCCGATGTTCCGGTCACGGCGTTGGCCGTCTTCAACGACGAGCTGATTGCCGGCGGACTGTTCACCGCTGCAGGGGGCGTTCACGCCGCCGGTGTCGCGAGATGGGATGGCAAGGGTTGGTCCGCCATGGAGGACGAGAATGCTGGCGGGCCGCGTCAGGTGCACAGCCTTGCGGTCCATAACGGCCAACTGATAGTCGGTGGCTCGTTCCCCAGCCAGGGTCTGCTTTCGGCGGACGGCCTGGGCCGCTGGGACGGCGCAGCATGGAGTCCGGTCGGTCGTGGAATTGCGATGGGCTCGGTGTATGCGATGGCAGTGCACAGGGGCGAGTTGCTCGCCGGCGGCTCCTTCCTGGCGGCCGGGGGCAAAACTTCCGCTCGATTTGCCCGGTGGGCGCCGGTCGAGCCGACGGTCGAGATCCACCAGTGGCGCAGCAGCCGCTACCACGGCGGGTCAATCAGCGGGGAGCTGGCAGTCAGGATCGACGCCTCGGCCACCACCGGCCGGCGGATCACCACGGAAACGCGACAGGGCGGCGTACAGAAGATCATCGTCGACATCACCGGCCCGGAGGATGGCAGACTGGAGCTTGAGGGCCGGGTGGCGGCAGAAGAGGTCGGCGGGGCCGGATACTCCTACCCCGCCGTACACCAGACGCTGACCCACGATGGCGAGGGCAGCTACACGTTGGTACTCGAATGGCCCGAGGGACTGCCCGACCAGCAGTCTTACCGCATCGATCTGGGAGCGAACCTTACCTGTCTCAAGGGCGATACGGACGCCCTCATTCGCAGCCTGACCGGCGACGTGACCGGTGACGGCGTCGTTGATAGCGCCGACCTGCTGGAGGCCAAGTCGCGCATCTCGCGGCCGGTCATGCCCGACAACATCATCTTTGACGTCAACATCGACGGCTCGCTCAACGCCACGGACGTGCTGACCATCCGCGCGTTCCAGGATCGCGCGGCCATGTCGCCGTGAGACCGGCGCAAGTCTTGCCGTGAGCGCGGCACCCAGAGCAGATGTGATTCCACCACCGGCGGCGTCCTGTTGTCATCAAGCCCACACGAAGGAAAGCTGAGACTCACTGAATATGGCCGACAGGAGGTCGTGTCCGGTTGCGGGCATAATCCGAGGCGCTATACAATGACCACGCGCTCGCGGTGACTCAGTCGCGCCATTCGGGCCGACGCGCAATCACGCACATCCTTGAGGGAATGGAGAACCATGAGACTTCGCAGCCGTACACCAAACCTCACAACATTATCAGCAATGATGACCCTTGCCGTCGCATGTGTGTCGGCTTTCTTTCTTCCCGAAGCCGGGGCAAGCGACGCCTCCAATCGGTTTGTGATCATCTCGGACACGCAAAACATCGAGGGTGTGGACCAAATGACCCGCGAAATCATTGAGCTCGCCCCGTCGTTTGCGGTGGCCGTGGGCGACATGCCAAGCGGCTTTGACACCCGGGTGAGTTTCTTCCGGCGGCTGCGCGAGGCCAACATTCCCATTCACATCGCAATGGGTAATCATGACGGTGGCACCAAGATGGCGGTGCGATCCTGCCTTCCGCCGTATCCCTTTAACGACGAGGTCGACCCGGCCCTGCGCTTTGTCGTCGAGAACAAGTACTACTACTCATTTAACCGCGGAGGAATTCACTTTGTGATTGTGGACACCTCCACCGCGGACACGGAGCAGCACATCCAGTGGCTGGAGGCGGACCTGATCCGCCACGTCAACAACCCGAAGAAGTATCCCACCTTGCTATTCATGCACTATCCTGACTGGATGATGGGCAAGAATGCCGGAACGGGCGGCCCTGTTTATCGTGTTCTGGCAGCGCATCCCGAGGAGCACACTGTCAAGGCTGCGTTCGCGGGGCATACGCACGATGGAAAACACTATCCTCCCGAAGAAACCCTTGGGATTCCGCTGTATACTCTCTATCCGTCGGCCCCGTTCGGCGATGCCACGCACACCGAGTATGTCGTGGCCACGGTCACGCCGAACGCCATTGCCTTCGAGCGCAAAGCCATCCTCGACGAAGGTCGCGGCAAGGACTTCGTGATCCAGCCGGTCAAGGGCGAATTTGGGAGGCTGGACAAATGAGGCAATCCCACCTGCAATCGTCGATTTTGCTCTTCCTGTTAGGCGTTCCGGTAGCCGCGGCCGCGGTTGACGATTCCGGAATCATGGTCCACGGAAGTACGGGAGCGCCCGGCGGTACGGCGGCCGGCCTCACAACTTACTTGTCCGATCCCAAGATGGGGCCTCCGATCATCTGTCGCCCGACCCACGAGTACAGCGGTCAGTGGGTTGCTCGCGTACCCGGCCGTGGCGTCTATACCGCGGCGATCGAGGAGGCCTACGGGTTCGGTCCGGCCTTGCGACCGGCAGCGATTGTCAGTGAGACCGGTTTCAATCGCATCCACATCGAGTTGCCGTTTCAGTATGACCTTCTCCAAGGCGGCAAACCGGCGGATGCCGACCATGCCGAGTTCGGCCAGGTTTTCGTCGCTCCCGGCACCGCGATCACCGGTATTGCGTTTCAGAACGCCGACGGCGTTTTGATCGCGCTGCATGAAGGCAATGCCGCCGGAAGACAGATCGGCCAGGCCGTCTGCGCGAGCAGCAACTACCCTTACGGCGCCCTGCCCACCATTCCGGGAGGGAAGTACTACCTGCGTTTCACACGTGCTGACGGCTCACCATTTCGAATGCACGTGGTTGCGGACAACCGCTATCCCGACGGTTCGGCCTATATGGACGGCAAGAGCCAGTCCTCGCTGGACCTGGCCTTGCGGATTCAATACAACCCGGCCGGACAGATCATCCGCCACCGGCCGCGGTTCACCGAGGTCTACAAGACGGCGAGCAAGACCTACGGCCAGACGTTCGTCGCGAAAGGCACCAGTCTGGCTATGTTGAGTGTTTTTCCCGCTGTCGGCGACGGACCCACCGTCGCACCGATCATTCGCATTCTTGAATCCGGTCCTGAAGGCAAGGCGCTCGGGCCGGCGATAGAGAGTCGTATCCTTCTTTTCAGTCCAGGTCAGATGAACCTGGCACCTGGGAAGAGGTATTACATTGAAGTGTCTGCCCCGGCGAAAGACGGCCCGGTTCGCTTGTGGACCTCCAGGACCGATGATTTCAAGGACGGCGAGCTTTTCGTCGACGGCACGCCGGTTGCTGACCGCGACTTGGCGGTGATTCTCATCGAGTATGAGCCGGACAAGGTGCCGCCGCCCTCAGCGACGGCGGTGAATTGGCGACCGGGGGCGTCGCCTTATGCTCAGCGATATTCCGCCGACGGACGCGTGCGTCTGGTCTGGGATATACCGGCCGACGGGGACATCACCAGCATGATCATTAGTCGCCTTCGCTTGAGCGAAGGTGGCGTGCAAGCCGAACCGGAACTGATTGCCGAGATCCCTGCATCTGCGCCGGGGCGATATCAGTATGCGGAATCAGGACTCGAGAATGGTCAGCCCTACCGTTACACCATCCGAACCGTCGATGCGGCCGGAAACGAGTCGGAACCGCTTGCAGGCCCTGTGATGCCCCGACCGGCGATCCCGATGGTCGCGGAATTGCTCAACGGCGATTTCAGCGGGCCGGGTGATTCGGGTCTGCCTTACGGATGGATGACGAAGACCATTGCGGGGACGGTCCCGGCATTTAAGCTTGATGCTCCGGACGGCAGTCGCAATCCAATCCCTGCGGCCGGGTGGGAGGTCTCGGAGGAAGCCCGTTTTTCTGATACGGTGCTATACCAGCACGTGCCTTGCGAGAAGGGGCGCCGCTATCAACTCGCGGCCGAGGTCCGCTTGTGGAATCCGTGGAATAACCAGCAGATGATCATTTGCGCCCAACTCGGGATCGATCCGACGGGCGGCGATGATCCTCTTGGCCGGTCCGTTGTCTGGGGCTCGCCCACCTATCAGCGCGAGAAATGGACGATGCTTGCGACTGCCGCCGCCGCCGAGGCGGATTCCATCACGGTTTACCTGCGGGGCCACTCGCAGTACTCCCATTTGATGAACACGCGGTTCCGGAGCGTCACGTTGGCCGAAATCCCTGTCGGCCGTTGACGACCGATCAGACGCCTACTAGACTTCCAACGTCTGTCGTGGCACGAGCTTACGGTGACCCAGGGGCTGGGAATGCGGGTTCTCTTCATCTATCCGAACCTCAACGCCGAGGAGGGGTTTAACCACGGGGTGGCTGCGTTGTCAGGGGGGATAAAACTGCGGGGGCATGTCACCGGACTGCTGAACATCAATGAAGCCTTGTACGAAATCCCCGGCGACGAGGAGATTGTTGAGAAGATCCGGCAGTGGCGGCCGGACTTCGTGGCCTTCTCGGTCATGACCCAGCAGTACAAGTTCGCCTTGCGTCTGGCCAAGGCCATCAGGCGGGCCATGCCGGCCGTGCCGATCGGTGTCGGGGGTGTACACGCCATCATGTGTACCCAGCAGATCGTCAATGACGGTTTCTGGGACTATATCGGGGTCGGCGAGTGCGACACGGCCTTTCCCGAGTTGATCGACAAGCTTGCGGCCGGCGACCCGACCGCCCGCGATACTCCCAACTTCCTTGTCCGTAACGCCGACGGCACCTACCGCGAGAACCCGCTCGGCCCATTCCCCGACCCGGCCGACATCGCCCCCACCGACTACGAGCTTTATGACCTGCCGCACATGCTGCCGCGCAAGAACGGGTGGCAGAGCATGCTGACCTCGCGGGGCTGCCCCTACCGCTGCAGTTACTGTTTCAACCACGAGGTATCCGACCGTTACTTCACCGAGGGCGGTTATTCTCGGCGCAGCTATCTTCGCAACTATCCGATCGATCGGATTATCGGTGAGATGCGGGAACTCAAGAGCCGGCACCCCTACCTGGAGACGTTCATCTTCGATGACGACCTGTTCACGCTGAACAAGGATTATTGCATTCGTTTCGTCGAGGCGTATACGGCATCGGGCATCAATGTCCCGTTTGTGCTCAACGCCCACGTGCAGGCTTTCAGCGAGCCGATTGCCAAGGCCCTGTCGCAGTCGCCCTGCATGATCGTCAAATTCGGCGTCGAAAGCGGCAGCGACGAGCTTCGCCGCAAGATCCTCGACCGCCACATGAGCAACCAGGCGATCATCGACGCCTTCGACCTGTGCCACCGGTACGGGCTGCACAGCTCCGCGTTTCTGATGTTCGGCCTGCCTTACGAGACGCGGTCAATGATGGAAGAGACCATCGACCTGATGGCCAAGATCAGGCCGGGGCGGTTCCGCTGGGCGATCTTCTTTCCGTTCCCCGGCACCAAGAGCTACACCATCTGCCAGCTCGGCCGCCTGATCGACTACCGCAAGATGGACGCGATGGACAACTACTTCTGCGCATCGTGCCTCAAGTTCGACGAAGCCGCCGACCTGTTCATTCGCAAGCTCCAGCGAACGTTTCACTGGTACGTCAACGCCCGGGCGGGCCTGCCGCTGTCGAGCGAATATCAGAAGATGGTGGACGACGTCGAGGCGATGGACGCCGCCGCCTGGCACGAGGCCTCAGAGACGCTTCTGGCCCGCGATCGCAAGATCTCCAACGATCATCTGGCGAAGGTGAAGCCCGGCGATGCCGAGGCCATGGACCGGCTGCGGCACTATTCGATCCGCTATACCGAGGTCATGGCGGTCAGCAGTGATTTCGTGCTGGCCGAGAAGGGTGACTACAAGAACGAGGCCGCCCGCCGTTGGAAGGCCTTCCGCGAGCAGATCGATCAGGCTCGCGCCGCCGCGGCCGAGATGGCGACGGCCGGTGCCGCCGCCAGGCCATCACCCAAGGATGCGCCCCTGCCCATGCTGCGGATCACGGAGTCTCCCGGACCTTATAGCAACGGCTCGTAGCCGCAACTCTTGACGAGCCACGGGGTTTATCCCCGTGGTCTTCGTTGCACGTGCAGAAGACCGGCAGGATGAATCCGCCGGCGGCGAACCCGCCGGCTCGTCAAGGCAAGCCCGGCAGGGCGTGTTCTGCGCGCCAACTTCCGGCCGGCCGACCGTTTGTGCCGATCTTGCTGCGTCTTGGATCCCGAGGCTCCATTCAGCCCGCCTTCGGCTCCGAGGCTGATACGTGTTTAGCGTGCAAGACAGCGGGTCAGGCACTTTTTTTTTCGCGCCGCCGAGCCCCCGCCTGACTGAGCCAACCACTCCAGATTGCACGGCGAACTGCATTGGGGCAAAAAGAGCCAGACCCCAGCACGCTAAACACGCTCTGAGGCTGAGCCTCAGGCTCGAAGAGAGCTCATCGCCGAGGGCAGACCCGAAGGGAGCAAGGTCGAGGGAGCCGTGCCGAGGGGCTGATCCTGATCGTATCCATCCGGCCCGCAGATCATGGGATTGACGCAGATGGAAAACAAGTGGGGCCGACGCCCTCGTCGGCCCTTTCTCTCGCCCGGTACCACTGGTTGCCGGCCCGCCCGTGCCCGATGCTCAAACA
>DAOOIV010000101.1:10221-18012 GCA_035384605.1 Phycisphaerae bacterium | reverse complement strand
TTTTTTACGAACAAAGCGAGAAAACCTCGCCGGAGTATGCTTGATCAGGGGCTAGACTTCTCAGCCGGTGCCGAACAGAGGGAGAGATGCTTGACTTGTCGTAGGGTCCCGAGGTTTTCCATGGGCGAGATTCAGCACGAGTTGATGCCCCGCGGCAACCCGGGCGAGCCTTTCATCCGGCGGGTCAGGATCCGCAACTACAAAAGCCTGGGCAAGTGCGATATTCAACTGCGGCCGCTGACGATCCTGGTGGGGCGAAACGGCTCTGGGAAAAGCAACTTCCTGGATACTTTGCGTTTCGTCGCTGAAAGCCTGAAGGGATCGCTCGATCATGCGATCAAGGCGAGAGGAGGCATCGATGCCGTCCGGCGACGCAGCACTGGACATCCTCGCAACTTTGCCATTGAGCTTGAGATGGCCTTGCCTGATTGGCATGAAGCCCGGTATGGATTCGAGATCGGTGCGCGCCCGCGAGGCGGCTTCGTTGTCAAGCGAGAGTATCTCAAAGTCTTCAAAGCCAACAGCAACCTCGCCGCCGAGTACTCAGTAAGGGAAGGTACTCTCGTCTCCCAGAGCGAGAACATGCCGCCTGTCTCGCCCGATCGACTCTATCTTGTTGTTGCCGCCGGCTTACCTGCTTTCCGACAGGTCTACGACCAATTAACGTCGATGGGCTTCTACAACCTGAATCCTGATGCGATGAAGGAACTACAAAGCCCCGACGCGGGTGACCTGCTCCACCGGGACGGCAGCAATATTGCCAGCGTGATCGCCAGATTGGGTTCCGACCAGCCTCAGGTCAAAGATCGGATCAGGTCACATCTGTGTACGATTGTTCCGGGCGTCACGGACGTGGACCGGGTGTCACTGGGGCCCCGCGAAACCCTGGAGTTCCGCCAGGAAATCGCCGGTTCCGATCTCCCATGGAAGTTCTATGCCGCCAGCATGTCGGACGGAACGCTGAGAGCACTGGGCACGCTCGTGGCCGTCACACAGTTGGCGGATCGGACGCACCCCGCAAGCCTGATTGGGATTGAGGAACCCGAGACCGCTCTGCACCCCGCTGCTGCGGGTGCTCTTATGGACTCTCTTCAGGAAGCCGCCACACGTACCCAGATTCTTCTGAGCACGCACAGCCCGGACCTGCTCGACCAACTCGATCCCGCTACGACTGGACTGCTGGTGGCACAGGCGCGGCAGGGTACCACGGAGATCGCGAGCGCGGATGCCGCAAGTCTTCAGTCCATCAGGAACCATCTCTACACGGCCGGAGAGTTGCTTCGCATGGACCAGTTGCAGCCGGATTCCGAGGACCTGCGGCGGCAGCTTGAAATCGATTTTGGAGACGAGGGGGACTTGTGAGTCGGCTGCGAGTTGCTCCGATCGTTGAGGGGTATGGTGAATTCCAAGCCATACGTCCGCTGTTCATGCGACTGTGGACGGAGCAACTCGGGGGCGAGTACATCGACGTCTTGCAGCCCATCCGCAGGCCGCGATCCCAACTGGGGACGCAAGAGGGCTTGTCGAGAGCGATATCGCTGGCCGTTTTGAAACTTACCACGGGCCAACCAAGTCCGGACCCTTGCTTGATTCTGGTTCTGCTCGATCGAGATCCTGATCCGAAACCGCCGTGCGAGTTGGGGCCGAAGCTGCTGGAGAGTGGACTCGCGGCAAGGCCGGATTTCGACATCACCTACGTTCTGGCGAACATTGAGTACGAAACCTGGTTTGTTGCCGCCGCGGAGTCCTTACGCGACTACATCGAGATGCCGCCGGACGAGCCGGTTCCGTCCTCGCCGGAAGATGCTCGGCACGGAAAGAGTTGGATTCAGCGGCATTTCAAGGGTATCAAGTACAGCGAGACGGTGGATCAACCGGCCATGACCTCGAAAATGGATCTGGCATTGTGTCGTCGAAGGTCGCCGTCGTTTGACAAGCTTTGCCGAGAGCTGGAGAAACGTCTCAAGTCCGGTTAAGGATCGAAAAGTAATCGCTACTTGGAGGAATCCCATGTCAGATAGTCGATTCAGTCGTCGCAAGCTCCTGTCCGGGACCACAGTTGCCGCTGCCGGTCTGGCGGCGGTCGGCGGTTGCGCGGCGACCAGGGGCACCGGTCTGGCCGCGGGAGCGTCCGCGGCCAAGAGCCGTCGAATCGGCCCCAATGATCGGGTTTCGATCGGCATCATCGGCTGTGGTGGCAGGGGCAGCCAGTTGATGCAGGATATCCACGACGTGGCCAAGGATCGTAATGCCGAGATTACCGCCGTTTGCGACGTCTGGAAAGTCAATCTGAACGTTGCCGCCGCCAAGGTCAAGGAGTGGTTCGGCAAGCAGCCGCGGGCGTCGACGCGATTCGGCGACATTCTGGCTCTTGATGACGTTGACGCAGTGGTGATCGCGACGCCTGACTTCGGCCACACGCCGATCATGATTGAGGCGCTGAAGGCCGGCAAGGACGTTTACGTGGAAAAGCCGATGTCGATGGAGATCGCCGAGGCCAACCAGGCACTTGATCTCGCTCGTAAGCATGAGCGAGTCGTCCAGGTAGGCACCCAGCGTCGCAGCGAGGGCCGCTTCAAAGGGGCGGCCAAAGAGTTCTCTACCGGGATCCTTGGCAAGCTGAACAGGATCTCGGCGGCGATGAACGTGAATCACCCGCGATGGGCGCGGTCGTACGCCGACTGCAAACAGAGCGACGTTGACTGGGATGCCTTCCTGTTCAACCGGCCCAAGCGCCCATTCGATCCGAGCCTGCTCCGTCAGTGGCATTTCTACAAGTTGTGCACCAACGGTCTGTCGGGTCTCTGGATGGCCCATTACTCCGACTCGGTCCACATGGTCACCGGCGCGAAGTATCCGACCAGCGCAGTTGCCCATGGGGGGATCTACGTCTGGAAGGATGGTCGCGAGCACACCGATACGTTCCACGCACTGCTGGACTATCCGGAAGGTTTCCTGATGAGTTGGGGCATGGGTCTGGCCAACAGCCATGGGGTGCATTTCGACCTGTGCGGCACCGAGGCGACCATGGATCTGGAGAAGTGGGTCGTTTCAGGCGAGGGCGGTGCGGGAGTCAAGAAGATGCCGGCCCGTCCGCTTCAGGCCGAGCCGAGCGAGTCGCATATGGGTAACTGGATCGACTGTATCCGCTCCCGGAAGCGACCGAACGCCGACATCGAATACGGACATCAGCACGCCGTGGCCACGATCATGGCCGCCGCCGCCCTCGAAACCGGCCGTCGCCATGTTTACGACCCGGTCAGGCGTGAAATGAGGCCGGGTTAATCACGATTGCTCACGAAGGCAGAGTGGCCGCCATGACGCGCCAAGGGGATGGGGCGCTTGTCGGCGCCGCTTCGCGCACGAAGGTCTCCAATTTGCCGGCGACGCGATAGCGGAACTCGCTGTCCAGTTGCTTCTGTGTCCGGGCCCCTGCCGTGATCGCGGCGGCGAAGCGTGTCAGCCCCTTGGCCAGGTCGCGGACACCCCTTACCATCTCGCGGCTCACCTTGCCGGGCATGTAGACCCAACGTCCCTCATATCGTCCGAATTCCGGGTATCTGAGCGGCAGACGTCCGGCCACCTGGATCGCTACCACTGCCCGGTCTCCGTTGATGGTTTCACTGACGAACCTGGCATCCTGGGCGAACAGTTCAAGGAAGTAGCCGATTGCCGGCAAGTCAAACTGACGGGGGTCGATGTGCGGACAATACTGGGCCAGCGCCACCTGCACGGTGGTGTTGGCGGTCATCATCTCGTCGATGGAGATCAGGAGCTCAATCAGCTCATCACTGCTGTCCGGATGGACCCACGGTGCCATGCTCCCGTATGAGTGCGAAGCATGCCATTTCCGGAGCTGCTCGTAGACCTCCTTGGGCGATGCCGTCGGGGGCAGGCCAAGCGCAGACGGATCGGTATTCCGGCGATCACAGGTGCTCAGGCAGGCGCAGCCCAACAGCAGAAACGCCAATGCCACAACTCTCCTTGGCCATCTGCGGGATTGTGATTGTCGGTACTCCTCGACCATCTGCGATTCCACCTCGGGCTGCCATTGTCCCACGTACAAGATTCGTCCGCGTCACCTGAGACTCAGCATCATCTGTCCGGCATCGCGAGTCGGTTTCCGGCGGGCGAGCCTTCTGGGAAGCCCTGAAGGCATCCCGCTCATAGATACTATACACCTGAGCCGGCCTGGGGCTGCCAAAGAGGAGCCGCCCTTCGGACAAACCGCTGTCGCCATCAGGTTCGCGGGTGGAGCGATCGTACTCCGTCCGGCAATCCGATCCACCCAGCGCGGCTTGGTGGACCGCTTTTCTCGGTCCTGAAGGAACAGGGCCGTCTGCAAAGCGGCGGGCGGTAAGGCACCGGGAAAAGCCGGCGACATCGCTTTTCCGCGCAGCCCATCTTTATCGCTGAAAGTAAGCCCGCGTGCGAGGATCGTTCTGCAATCGCTCTAAAGCCCGGTGCAGCTTGGACTTGACGGTCCCGACAGGCATCCGTAATGCCTGGGCGATCTCGGCCAGGGTCATGTCGTCAACGAACCGCATGAGAACGACTTCTCGCTGGTCCGGGGACAAGCCGGCCATGACCTCGGCCAAGCTGCTTCGAGCGCCGTCGTTTTCGGACGGCGGCGGGGCCGGGACGTCGGCATCGAGCTCGCAACCGAGCGAACGGCAGCTTCTTCGGCGAGCGGCCAAGCTGAGGTGCTTTACGACCGGGTAGAGGAACGTCGTCATTCTGGCGGAAAGACGGAGACTCGGCGTTTTACGCAGCAGGTAGGCGAAGGTGTCTTGGAGGACATCGAGGGCATCATCGGTCCGGCCGCTGAACCGAGTCGCCAGCCGAACCACCCAGTCGCGATAGCGGTAGTACAGGGTTTCGAAGGCTGCGGTGTCACCCTGGTTGATCGCCCGGATCAACTCCTCGTCGCTTCGGAGGTCGGGTGGAGACAGGGAACCCACGGGAAGACTCCTGATACCCCCCAGACGCCGGCAGGCACGACGACCGGAGCAATTAGGGCTGGTGCCAAGCTCTCCATGTATCCGATCATTAATACCCCGTCCACCCCAAGAAAGTTGAATGAAGGAACTTTTCGGGCAAGTTTGCGTCTAAACGACGGGCCGAAGGATAGAATCCAGTGTAGGGCTCATAACCGCACGGGGCTGGGTATGCCCCCATGCCGCGGGTCACTCAGGACATTCAGGAGAGCCCCTGACAGGCGCCCCACACAGGTCGCTCATCGGCCGACTGTCTTGCCCAGAAACGGAGGAACACGTCATGAAGACCTCGGTGAAATCTCTCGGTATTGTGGTTCCGTTGCTTGCCTTGTTAGCACTCGCTGCCGGCGGCCCCGTCCCACGGGCGATGGCAGACGGTTTCATCGTGGTCGATGATCGCAGCGTCGAGGAGATCCGGCGGCTGTGGCCTCATCCACGCCCCGTGCCGCGGCCGACACCCTGGCGATACCACATGCCGCTGCAGGTGAAGAATCACCTGGTCGAGGCCGAGCTCACCGACAGCGTCGGCGTCACGCGTATCGACCAGACCTTCCACAACCCCAACAACGTTCAGCTCGAAGGCACTTACATCTTCCCGATGGCCGACGATGTGGCCGTCCAGAAGTTCAGCATGATGATCGGGGACAAGGAGGTGCAGGCCGAGGTCCTCGACAAGGACAGGGCGCAGCAGATCTATGAGGAGATCGTCAGCAAGATGAAGGATCCGGCGCTGCTCGAGTACATCGGCAGCCGGATGTACAGAGCCCGTGTGTTCCCGATCCCAGCCAACGGCGACGTGCGGATCAAGCTCGAATACTCGCAGGTCATCACGGCCACGAACGGCCTGGCGACCTATCGCTACCCGCTCAACACGGAGAAGTATTCGTCGGCTCCGATCAGTCAGGTTGCCATTCGAGCCCGCATCAAGACCCGCCAGCCGTTGGCCACGGTGTTCTGCCCATCGCACCAGGCGAGCATCGACCGGAAGGGGGATAACGAAGCCAGCGTGGGCTATGAGGCCTCCAATGTGCTGCCGGACAAGGACTTCGTGATCAGCTACAAGACCAGCAACGAGGACTTCGCATTCGTGTTGCTGACTCACCGGCAGGCGGGTGAAGAAGGCTACTTCATGGCCCGGATCATCCCCGGCGAAGGCGCCCGGCCTCGCAAGGTGGTAGCCAAGGACATCTGCTTCGTCATCGACACCTCGGGCAGCATGGCCGGCAAGAAGATCCAGCAGGCCCGTGAGGCTTTGCGATATTGCCTCGCGAATCTCAACGCGGACGACCGCTTCAACATCGTGGCTTTTTCGACGGAAGCCCGGCCTTACAGGGACGTGCTGGTTCCGGCCAAGCCGGAGAACGTTGAGACGGCCCGGCAGTTTGCCGCCGAGCTTCAGGCTGCCGGCGGGACGGCGATCCATGACGCTCTGCTCGCGGCCCTGAAAGCCCGCGGTAGCAGCGATGAAGACAAGGGCAGGCCGTACATGATCGTCTTCCTCACCGACGGCCTGCCGACCATCGGCGAAACCAACATTGACCGGATACTTGAGAACGTGAAGAAGGCCAATGCCGGCGGTGTTCGTCTTTTTGTCTTCGGGGTGGGAAACGACGTCAATACCAAGCTGCTTGACAAGCTGGCCGAGGACAACCACGGCTCACGCGACTACGTCGCGGAAAACGAGGACCTGGAGCTCAAGCTCTCGAACTTCTACGGGACGATCGCCAATCCCGTGCTCAGCGACCTGAAGTTGACCTTCGACAGCGGCCTGGGTGTGCATGACCTGTATCCCAAGGTACTGCCGGATCTGTTCAAGGGTGGCGAACTGGTCATTTTCGGCCGTTATGCCAACCCCGGCAAAGGCAAGGTGGAACTGGCCGGCCGTTGCGGCGATGAGGACCTGAAACGATCGTGGGAAGAGTCATTCCCGCAGACCGACGCGGGCCAGGAATACCTGCCGCGGCTGTGGGCAACACGCAAGGTCGGCTATCTGCTCGATGAAATCCGGCTGCACGGCGAGAACAAGGAGGTTCGCGAGGAAGTCGTTCAGTTGGCCAAGCGGTTCGGCATCGTCACGCCGTACACCTCGATGCTGATCATGGAGGAAGACGAGGGTCGGCTCGCGCGGGGCGAGAGTGATCGAATTGAAGGCCTGACGCTGCACCGCAGGTTGGTGAAGGCACGGCCACGACCGCCGGCGCCGGCGAGACCCCGGGACTCCGGCCGACTGTTCAGTATGGACGCGGGGGACGAGGCAGTGGCGATGTCCAAGGAGGCGAAGCGGATGGCCGTTGCGGAAAGGCCTCATGAGATGGACAGCTATTTCGGGGGCTACGCTCGTGGTTCGGTTGGCAGAGAGCCCGCCGCCGGCGGAGTCGCGAGTTTGGGCGATGCTGCCCGGTATGGGTATGCCCCAGCCAGTCAACCGGCCGGCCAAGAAGATGAGCAGGTGATGCGTTACGTCGGGTCGCGCACCTTCTACCGCGACGGCGAGAAGTGGGTTGACAGCCGCTACAAGAAGGAGCTTCAGACGACGACGGTCAAGGCCTTCAGCAAGGAGTACTTCGAACTGGTCGCCGCTCATCCGGACCTGGGCAAGTGCTTTGCCTTGGGCAGCAAGGTCATCGTGGTCCTTGGTGACAAGGCCTACGAGACAACCGAGTAGCCGCTGCCTCTGGATTCCTATCTGGAGCTGCCGACCCCCAATGTTCACGCGCCGGCCCCAGATTCCCATCTGGAGCCTCGGTGGCGAGGATTTCCATCCTCATAATCGCCGAATGCCGAAGGGATTCGC
>DAOOIV010000101.1:0-10121 GCA_035384605.1 Phycisphaerae bacterium | reverse complement strand
AAGGATTCCGGGCCGAGCGGAGCCGCTGGCCCCAGATTTTCCGCCCGCTGGCCCCAGATTCCCATCTGGGGCCTCGGTGGCGAGGATTTCCATCCTCATAATCGCCGAATGCCGAAGGGATTCGCGAAGTGAAACGGCCCGGAAAGGATTCCGGGCCGAGCGGAGCCGCTGGCCCCAGATTTTCCGCCCGCTGGCCCCGGATTCCCATCTGGGGCCTCCGTGGCGAGGATTCCCATCCTCATAATCGCCGAATGCCGAAGGGATTCGGGAAGAGAAACGGCCCGGAAAGGATTCCGGGCCGAGCGGATTCTTAGCCGCTGGCCCCAGATTTTCCGCCCGCTGGCCCCGGATTCCCATCTGGGGCCTCCGTCTACTGCTCCAGTAGCGGGCCGTATACCGCCGGCCGGCGGTGGTGGCGGCCGTAGATGCCGTTCTCGCGGTGCTTCTTGAGAGCATCCAGATCGAACGTCGCGTCAAGAATCTCCTCGTCGCGCGTGCCGAGCCGGATCACCTCGCCGCTCGGGGCGATGATCATGCTGTGCCCCTTGAACACGGGGCCGGCCCAGTTGGCCATCGCGATATACACCTCGTTTTCGTAGGCCCGCACGCGAAGTTGGTCGCGGTGAATCGGTATCTCGCAGGTGCAGCCGGTTGCCTGCGGGATCGCGATGATGTCCGCCCCCAACACGGTCAGGCAGCGCGCGGCCTCAGGCACCTCGCGGTCGAAGCAGATCATGATGCCCAGGTTGAACGAAACACCATCAATCTCGCAGGGCCACACCTGGAAGCGATCGCCGTTGGTCCAGCCCATGTGGCTCTCGTACTTGTTGATGTGCACCTTGCGATAAGTGCCGAGGATCTCGCCTTTCGGTGAAAGCAGAACGGCGGCGTTGTAGTACTTGTCGCCGGATCGCTCGTGCAGGCCCCAGACGATGTAAACCTTGAGCTCGGCCGCCAGTCGGGCAAAGTGATTCACCGAAGGGCCGGGGACCGGCTCGGCCAGTTCGCGCGACTGAGCGAGGGTCAAACCCTTGTCGGACGGCGACGTGTAGCCGGTGAGCGTGGTCTCCGGCAGGATGACAAGCTGAGCACGGTGCTTTTGCACCGCCTCGCGAACCAGCCGGTCGGCTCGTTCGACGTTGGCCTTGGGATCGCCGGTCGCCGGCAGCATCTGGATGGCGGCGACGCGCACCTGGCGTCCGCCGACCTTCTTCCCGTCCTCTGACGCCTTCTCAGACACCGGCCGCGTGTCATCATGATTCAAACTCACTGTAGGTCCTCCACGCCGCGTATCGCCGCCGCAGCCGCACGCAAGAGCGACAAACACCAACGCCGTTTGTGAGACATGCCGCAAACATGCGGCACGCCGGCAGTGATTCTTGTTCATACATGGTCCTCTCGTCATCGATCTGACCAGGATCAGGCCGCAAGCCACAGATAGCCTTTGCCCCCGCAGAATCAGGCTCGGTCATCGCCTCGACGCCTGCCGTTATGCGATCACCGAACATACTTGATGGCGGCGAAACCGCCAACCAGCAGGATCACGAACACAACGCAGAGCAGATTGAAGTAGCGATCGATGAATCGCTTCATCGGCGGACCGAAGAAATACAGGAGCGCCGAGACGGCGAAGAACCGCGCGCCGCGGCCCACAATCGAGACGATCACGAACCCCAGCAGATTCATATGGAACGCGCCGGAAGCAATCGTAAACACCTTATAGGGAATCGGCGTCAGAGAGGCGATGAATACGATCCAGTAGTCGTACTGCTGATACCACTGCGTCACCTGCTGATAATACGACTCGGCATGATAGAAGGCGATGATCCGCGTCCCGATCGTGTCCATGAAGGCAAGTCCGATCCCGTAGCCGGCGATGCCTCCGATTGCGCTTGCGAGCGTGCAGGTCATCGCGAAGCGGAACCACCGGGCGCGTGATCCGAGCACGAGGGCGATGAGCAGCACGTCGGGCGGTACCGGGAAGAAGCTTGACTCAGCAAAAGCCAGCAAAAACAGAGCAATTGCGCCGTACGGCGTGTCGGCCCAATGGAGCACCCAATCGTACATTCGGCGGTGAAGATGCCAACGAGGTATGGCCGGCTTAGCCGTGGGCGGAGAGACCGCGGTAGACTGGCCGTTATTGGTCATGAGTCGTGCGTCCTCTGTGTTGGCAGGCACTCTAACCGGCCAATATCTGGTTTGACAAACATGCTCTCCGACCTCCGGGTGACGGCTTAACGCCAGGCGCGGTGTGTTGTCCGCTGATTTGGGCCGTTCGGGCCTCAGTTGCGGGAGGCGCCTGCGGGGGACCGGTTGTCGCGGGGGTGCCCGCACGAGGGGGGCGAATTGAAGCAGGAGTGTAAGTTGGGTTTGTTTGGCAAATCGATCGGTGAGCCAGCGGCGGCCGACTGCCAGATGCAGGACCGTGAGCACGTTGTTCCTCTCCATGCCTTTGAAAAACAAGAAGTTGGCAATCAGCCGGGTTTGGATCATTGGCATTGTCATGCCGGTTGTTCTCTTCCCATTTCACGAGCGGGTCATCAATTCAACTGATACGAACGAGCAGGCGAACAAGCCCTCTTTTTTCGGCGTCGGTGGCGGTTTCTCCGCGTTCATAACACGCTGAGTGCTCCGGAGGGAGAGGTGGCCAGCGGAGACCGGCCGGGCGGTACATGAGGGTGGCGGGCCAAAAGGCCGGAAGGACGATCAAGGTCCAGGTATTGGCCGACGGTATCGGCTTGGCGAGAACCCGATCGGCACGGGTGGCTTGGCTGCCGCCGTGTGCTGGGCTGGAGAGCGCCGGCGGGGAAGGCATCGGCGGCTTCGGGCGGGATGCCACGCACGGGCCCTGGGCCATTTCTGCCGCTTATCGATCGCGGGGCACCGGATAAAAATCCGTGCGAATTAAATGCCGGGCAACTTAATCGCCCCCTGGTCGTGACCGATAACGAACGTTGGAGCAGGAGACGGATGGGGTTGCATGGTACTCATCGCGGGGTCCACCAAGAGGTGGCCAAAACCTCTCGATCCGGCTTTGCGGCCCGGTCTGAGAGCTGGGGTCCAACGTCGCAAGGCGAGTAACGGCCATGTCCATACCACTGGTCAACCTCAAGCGGTTGCACGACAAGTTGTACACCGAGATTCGAACGGCCATCAACCGAGTGCTGGCCCAAGGTGATTTCATCACGGGCTCGGACCTGGCGGCGTTCGAGGAAGAGTTCGCCGCCTACTGCGAGACGAAGTACTGTGTGGGTGTGGGCAGCGGGCTGGACGCCCTGACGTTGGCGATGAGGGGTTTGGGGATCGGTCCGGGCGACGAGGTGATCACCACCTCGAACACGTTCATCGCAACCGCGCTGTCGATCTACCATGCCGGCGCCACGCCGGTCCTGGTGGACCATGATCCGGAGACATACAACCTCGATCCGCGGCGGATCGCGGCGGCGATCACCCCGCGAACCAAGGCGATCGTGCCGGTGCATCTATACGGTCAGCCGGCCGAGATGGACATGATTCAGGCCATCGCCGACGAGCACGGTCTGTTGGTCATTGAGGACGCGGCGCAGGCACACGGCGCACGGTACAAGGGGCGTCGGGCGGGGAGCATGGGGCGGGCCGGGTGTTTCAGTTTCTATCCGGGCAAGAATCTGGGAGCGATGGGCGACGGCGGTGCCGTCGTGACCAACGATGAGGATCTGGCCGCGTGGCTCATGGCGGCTCGCAATTATGGTTCGACGGTGAAGTATTACCACACCATGCCGGGTTACAACTGCCGGCTGGACAGCATGCAGGCGGCGATTCTACGGGTGAAACTGCGCTACCTGGACGAATGGAATGCGACGCGGCGGCAACTGGCCGCCCGTTACCGCGAGAAGCTGGCCGGGGCCAACATTTCGCCGCCCGTCGAACGTCCTCACGTCGACCACATCTATCATCTCTTCGTCGTGCGATGCAATCAGCGGGACCAGGTTCTGAAGCATCTGAATTCAAAAGGCATCGGGGCGGGGATTCACTATCCCGTGCCCATTCACCGACAAGTCGGCCTGAGCACGCGGTGCATCGTCCCGCGGCCGCTGGTTTACACCGATCGGTACTGCGACCAATTGCTGTCGCTGCCGATGTGTCCATGCCTGACCGAAGCAGATATGGACATCGTGGTGCGCGAGCTGAGTGCGGTCACGGCGACGGCGCCGACGGTCACGGCATAGTCCACCCCGGCACCGCACACGGCACCGCCGGCAAATGAAGAACGACGAAGGCGGGCGAATGGTCCGCCGGGGCGGCCCCTACCGCCGAAAACATGAAATGTTCAAACCCCCGGTGCACAGAATCCTCCGGCCTGCAAGCCCGTTGAGAGGGCAGGCACGTCGGATCTGACGCCAAGTCAAACGCAGGTCGGTCGAAGAACCTGCCCGAGCGGATGGAAGCCCTGTGCCCGGCAACCGGCAAGCCTCTCTTCAACGAGCCACAGTGACGTTCACGGATGATGTGGCGGCATTTCCTGAGGCGTCAGTGGCACGGACGGTGATGGTGTGCGATCCGAGCGCCACACGTGGGTCGGCGGTGTTCCAATTGTGAGCCACGGTCGCGCCCGAGTCCGACGGTTCCAGCGAGAGGACACTGTTACCGTCGATGAGGATTTCAATCCGCGACAAGGCCCGGTCGTCGGTTGCTCTTGCGACGATGCTTACCATGCCTCGGACGGTGGTTTGTGAACGGGGGGAGGTAATGTCGACGATCGGAGGAATACCATCGGGAGCGGACGTGATGGTGACGTTGATGGCCGCTTCGCTCACGTTGCCGGCAAGGTCGACCGCTTTCACCCGCAGCTCATGCACTCCGGTCGCATACTTTCCGGGATCGAGCACGAAGCCGTAAGGCCAGACGGAATCGGAAGCCTTCCGGGTTTGATCGACGTAAAGCACGATTTCGGCGATTCCCAAGGCATCACCGGCCTCGACCTGAAGAACGGTTGGCGACGAGACGGCCGTGCCACCGGCGGGCGAGACGATAGCAATGGTGGGCGGGGTCGTATCCTGCTGTTCGACGATCCGGACGGCCAGTTCCACGGCGGTTGCCGCATCGACGCATCCGAAGGCGAAGGTCTCATCCCAGCCGGTGGGGCCAAGGTCACGAGCGGTTGCCAGGAGGATGTCGCGTACCGTCGCCGGCCGAAGATTGGGATTCACCGACCAGATGAGGGCGGCAATGCCCGAGGCGATGGGGGCGGCAAAGGACGTTCCGGTCCAAGCCGCGTAGGCGTTGCCCAGAGTTGTGGTGTAGATGCTCACACCGGGGGCGACCAGATCGACGAAATCGCCGGAGGTGGAGAAGGAGGCCAGCTTGTCGAACTGATCGATCGCGCCGACAAAGAGCACCTCGTCCGATCCGACCGCCTCTACCCGGCCACCGCCGTTACCCGCGGCGATCACGGTCAGGCAGCCCGAGACCCAAGCCATGCGGGCCTGTCGAAGCACGATGTCGTTTTCGTGCAGGGGGGCGAATGAGATGTTGATCACTTTGGCGCCGCGATTGACAGCCAAGGCGATGCCGGCGGCGATGGACCAGCTATCAGCCTTGTTGTCGGGGCCCGTGACACGAATCGGCAGGATGGGACAACCCGGGGCAACGGAAGCCGCGCCGTCGGCGTTGTTGCTTTGAGCCCCAATAATCCCGGCGACGGCCGTGCCGTGGCCGGAAGTGTCCGCGTAGCTCAAGCCTGTGTCGAAGGTGTTGGCGCCGGTTCTGAGCTTGTCTGCGAGGTCAGGATGTGAGGCATCGACACCGGTGTCCAGAACGGCGACCGTAATGTTGCCACTTCCGGCGGTCAGTGTCCAAGCCTGAGGAACGTGCACCGTCTGAAGGAACCACTGGATGGTGTAGTCGGGATCGTTGGGCGTGATCTCGACCTGGATAAGCCGGTTGTTCAAGACCTCCTCGACCAGGGGAGAGCCACGAAGCGATCGGGCCAATTGTTCGCGATTGCGGGGGTCAACGCCGACGAGGTAGGCGGACAGGCCCTGTAGCTGGCCGTTGACGGCGGCGTCATGGCCGTTCAGGAGATTCACGAGATCGCCCTGTGTGGCACCCGGTCTGAGGGATACGATGAGTTGATCGGGAACGATATCGGAATTGGCTGAGGGGAATTGACAGCCTGGTGCCATGACAAAGGCCGCGTCCACGACCAAGGCAATGAAGGCCAATGTCGCGCGGCTTGATCGTCGCGTGCCATTCCTGCGTAAGGCCTCATCGTCAGGGGGTTGTAGAATCATGGTTTTTCTGGAACAGCCCACAGGTCGGCAGGAGTGCGGTTCCTGGCGCAGGAGAGCGCGACGAATGAGCCTGCTTGCGTTTCCGTTGCCTGACAGCCCATGCCGCCATCGATCCTGCTGCCCGGACGCCGTCCCTGGCCATCCGAGATGAGGGCTTGCCTGGTACACATCGGATGACTCGGTCAACCGCTGTGGTCCATATTCCAGAAAGCCGTTGGATGTCACGTCCACGGCCGGAGCGCTTCGGCGGAGTCGAACAAGGACTCGACAGAACCTGATACTTGGATACCGGGAAGCGTCCGGATCTCGTTCAGCACAGGGAGTGATACCTGTAAGTCATCGAGCCGCAAGGTGTTACGAATGCGGATCAAGCGAACCTCGTCGGGGCGGGACACCGGGCAAGCCTGCAGGGCCATTCGGACCGCTTCACGGTCCGTGTCGGCGATGATGGGGACCTTAGCTCGCTCCAGGAAGGTGGTGGTCAGGACATTGGCGTAGGTTGAAGTGAAATCGATCTTGTCGAACAGTCGGCGGGTAATAATGTCAGCCAGGCCCATGCCAATGGCATTACCGTGTGAGGCCGAGGAGAGATCGTGAATGGTGATGACGCGGATGTCAGGGGACTTGGGCTCTGGCTGACCGCGGATCTTCAGCCGCCCGATGACATTGGGATCCATGCCGAGGCCGCTGATGTCCTTGCCGATCTGGTCAACGATCAGCACGTCGAGGCGATCAACGGGCAAAGCGGGCATGTTAGCGCGGGCGATGTCGAGCAGGGCCGGCTCTTCGGCGGGAATGTCGGGTGCGCGAATGGCGCGAACGAGCATCGGTTCGTCATAGGCATTCTCGACGATCGCGAGGCCCAGGAGGATATTGCCATGGGTGAGAATCCGGCCCGCGACGCGCGGCATCATCTCGCGGAGGCCGTCGACGCCGAGGCGATGAAGAGCCTGGGCTTGAGCATGTTTGCCCAGCCCGACGGCTATCATCTTCATGAGGCCGCTCTCGTATCGACCCCGAAAAGAAGTGTGCATCTTGATGCGATTGATGAGGATCGTGTTGTCGGCGGAGGCGGCCTGGCGATCAAGAAAGACCTTCGTGGGCAGATCGCCCTGGGGCAGTTCGACGACCTCCATGGATGATCGCACCGGACACCCGACGTTCTCCTCGGTTACACCGTAAGCTGCCAATACCGCGCGTTGCCCCTCGGCGGTGGCGCCGCCGTGGCTTCCCATGGCCGGCACGATGAAGGGCTCGGCCCCGCATCGGCGAACCCACTGGACGACCGCCCGTACGAATCGGTCCAGTTCAGCAATGCCTCGGCTGCCCACCGCAATCGCAATCCGCGAGCCCGGTTGAAGATTGACGCCGCAGTGAATGAGTTCTTCGGATACGGAAGCTTCGATATCCGTGAGCCGATCAGCCGGAAAGGTCCGCCGGACCCGGGTGATGGGGATGAAATCCATTGTCAGCCAGCCTCCTGGGCAAAACGCATGTTGCGGTCTGAGCTTTCGGTTGGACCGCGCGCGTCGACGGGGATTCTATCCTCGCTGACGGGCGTCGCACGAGCGGATCAGGAGAGGTCGTTTTCACTGTTGCCTGGGGGGTTGCTGTTGGTCGTGGCAAGATGGTGAGGGCAAGCCTGGTAAATCAGAACATATCAGACAAGATCACTGATATACACAAGGCTGATATGCGGTTGGGGAAGGTCGCGCCGTACGGGTGTAAACATGACGGGTGATCGCGACGGTTCGCAAGCAAGTCTTCCTGTGAGCATCCGTGCCTGGGTTGCTGCCATCCTCGGTGCTGAGCTGTTGGAAGAGGACTTGGCGGTTTGGCGAGCAGGCACTGAGAGACTGATTGCCCAGCCCAACGCTCAGCATTTTCCTTTTGAACACCGACGCGTTCCCGGAACACTCTTGTGACTACGGCATCGAACCAGACCACCTGGGTCTTGCTACGGCGAAGGCGATCCGGGCAAGTTTCCGATGCAGTAGCAGGCTGAATGTTCGGGTCAGACAACCCGCCGCGAGGGGCGTTGTTCAAACGGATATCTTGATCGGCCCAGCGGATCGGCGGAATCAAGGGGTGGTGGAGACCCGCGCGTTCGAACTGTAAGATAGCTCATCCGGGAAGCCGCAGAGGCCTGGCGGCGTCGGGTCTCAGTGAAATCCCGCAGGGTATTGGCGCAGCGGGGTTGGGCATGCGCGAGTGGCGGAATTGGCAGACGCGCAGGATTTAGGATCCTGTGGGGAAACCCGTGGGGGTTCGATCCCCCCCTCGCGCAGTTGTTTACGCGGGCTCGAACGGTTTGCGAGATCGAGTGGTCGGCAGGCGCGGGCGGTACGGCGAAGGATTCGTTCGATTCGAGAGATTCCAGCCGAACGGTCCGCGGGCGCGGACCCTGCGATGGGCAACCGCATCATGCTCGCCTCCCCCGCCCGAACGGTCCGCGGGCGCGGACCCTGCCCTGCTCAGATCGGCTTGCACGCACAGGGCTTTGCTTCCCGCGATGAGCATGAAGAAAGGCCAAACCGCCGGCATCGCGAGGGGCGAAGCCGGCTGTAAAACTAGGCTGTTGCTGGATTTAGTGGGGGAACCGCCTCTGTCACGAGCGGGAGTCGCAGCGATTCACCCGTTCCGCCGGACCACACCGAGGCCGATTCGCCATCGGCGCGATCGTGATGATCGCCAAGTTCACTAAAACCTGTAAATTGTCTTGACGCACCGGGGAAGGGCTGTAGAATACCGGCACGCGACCTGGAGGAAGCGCCAGTCTAGGGTTTCACAGCATCATCGCGGGAGAGAGAAGCTCCGCGAAGTACAGGGATTTTGAAGGGAGAGAGAATGATGAACACTTTGATCTCGCGCGTATCGGTTCTTGTGTCGGCCGGCTTTCTGGCGGGCACGGCAGCGGCGGTAAGCATCGAGACCGTGCCGGTGGGCAATGTTGGGAACGCCCCGGATCGTCGCTACGGCGGCTACGGTTCGGTCGGTTACACGTACAACATCGGTAAATACGAGGTGACGGCGGGTCAGTACACGGAGTTCCTTAACGCGGTGGCAAAGACTGACACGTACGGGCTGTACAACCCGAACATGTGGTCGAGCAGTTACGGGTGCAAGATAGAGCGGAGCGGCTCTTCGGGCAGCTACACCTATAGCGTTGCTCAGGACTGGGCCAATCGGCCGGTGAACTATGTGAGTTGGGGCGACGCGGCGCGGTTCGCGAACTGGCTTCACAACGGCCAGCCGACGGGGCCGCAGGGCCTGAGCACCACGGAGGACGGGGCTTACTACCTGAACGGCGCGACAAGCAGCGATGCCTTGCTGGCCGTGACGCGCAAGCCGGACTGGAAGTGGGCGATCCCGACGGAAGACGAGTGGTACAAGGCGGCGTATCACAAGAACGACGGCGCGACGGGGAACTACTTCGACTACCCGACCAGCAGTGACAGCGCGCCGAGCAACCAACTGAGCGATCCTGATCCCGGGAACAACGCGACGTACTACAACAACGGCTGGACGATCGGCAAGCCGTACTACCGTGCGGAGGTGGGCGCTCACGAGAACAGCGACAGTCCGTACGGTACGTTCGATCAGGGCGGCAACGTGTGGGAGTGGAACGAAGCTGTTATTGGGGCTTCTCGCGGCTTGCGGGGCGGGTCGTTCTACAGTTTCGACCCCGACCTGCTCGCGTCGGCTCGCTACTCCGGCGACCCCTTGTCCGAGGAGTGCCTCGATGGGTTCCGCGTCGTCGAGGTTCCCGAGCCTGCCATCATGATGATGATGGCCCTAGCGGACCTTTCCGACTTATGACCGCGCATTGCATGCGGTTGAAGCCCAATC